>CAYYEB010000026.1:0-7079 GCA_964470725.1 uncultured Lachnospiraceae bacterium
CGGTTTCCGTGATTCAGGTAATGTGCAAAAGCGATTACGGTAATATTTCACAACGTCAGAGAAGACTGCAGAATTGCAGATAAAACTGCACAATTGTGACGGCACGGTGGGGGACATTCCGATACAATTACAACATCAGGAACGGGGAACAACAAAACACCTGCTTCCGACAACGTTTTATATATGATTCGGAATTTTCAAGGGAGGAACAAATGGCCAGTCAGGTAACCAATTATCAGTGCCCGAAATGTACGGGGCCGCTTCATTTTGACAGTGAAACCGGAAAGCTGGTCTGCGATTACTGCGGATCCACCTATGAAGTAAGCGAGATCGAAGCGCTTTACGCAAAGAAAGATGAAAAAGCTGCCGAGGCAAAGAAGAAGGCAGATGAAAAGGAAGCAAAAGAGAAAACTTCTGCCGCACAGGATGATTTCGGTGCATGGGAGACGTCGGCGAAGGATGAATCCTGGGGAGAGAACGGTGAGAAATTCAAAACCTATACCTGCCCGAGCTGTGGAGCTGAGCTGGTATGTGACGATTCTACGGCTGTGACACAGTGTCCGTACTGCGGTAATCCTTCCGTCATCCCGGGACAGTTTACGGGGGCGCTGAAGCCTGACTACGTGATACCGTTCAAGCTGAAGAAAGAGGATGCCGTTCAGGCACTCAAGAATCATTACAAAGGAAAGTATCTTCTGCCGAAGAGTTTTGTGGATGGCAATCATATCGAGAAGATCCAGGGTGTTTATGTACCGTTCTGGATGTTCGACGGAAGGGCCAGCGGAACTGCGGTCTTTGAAACAACGAATGTTTCAAGCTATACAAGCGGAGATTACAGAATCACAGAGACGAAACATTATACCGTTACAAGAGGCGGAACGATCGCCTTCGAGAAGGTTCCGGCAGATGGTTCCAGTAAAATGCCGGATGATACGATGGATTCGATTGAACCCTATGATTACAGCGAACTGCAGCCTTTCTCCACGGCTTACATGCCCGGATATCTGGCGGATAAGTTCGATGTCAGCATGGAAGAGTGCAGCAAGCGGGCCGACCAGCGTGTGGAAAATACACTTTACAGTGAACTGCAGGATACGGTAACCGGCTATGACACCTGCAATCGTCAGAGCGGTAACTGCCATCTGGATCGCGGAACAGCCTACTACGCAATGATGCCGGTATGGCTTTTGAATACAAAGTGGAACGGCAAGGATTTCCTGTTTGCCATGAACGGCCAGACCGGAAAAATGGTCGGAGATCTTCCGATCAACTGGGGTAAGTTCTGGGCCACATTTTTTGCCATTGCAGTACCGCTGTCGGTGATCTTTTCTCTGATCGCATCGGCGCTTTGAGTTTCGGGGAGGAGGAAGAAAAGTGGAAATATTTATTGCCATTATCATTGCGGTTGTCATCGCGCTTCTTATCTGCCTGGGGCTTTATAATCAGATGAAATCCGTGGCCATAAAGCAGGATGCGAAGGATTACTTAAGCGGAAATCTTACACTCACGCAGCAAAGTGATGTTTATACACACACGACGCAGACGCGGACGAAAATAGAACGTGACGATAAAAAGTAAAGAACGCAGATAAAAGAAACAGAACAGGAAAAAGGAGAACAATATGGCGTTATTCGGTGGAAAGAGCTGCTGCATTTGCGGCGGAAAAGCGGGACTTTTAACAAGAATGAAGCTGCAGGACGGAAATTATGTGTGCGGTGACTGCACCATGAAGGTCAGCGACCAGCTGAAAAGTGATGATTACAAACGTCTGTCGAAGTCGATGTTTGAAAAATGCATGAAGGAAGCTCCTGCCAATGACCGGAAGTACAGAGAGGAATTTCAGGAGACATTTGCGATCTACGCGGGAAGCGGAACGAGTCATAAGGCATTTGCCGCGGATGAAACACACGGCTGGTGGGTATGCCCGGAATTTAACCGTCCGATTGTATTTAACTTCAGCGAGATCAACAGCTGGAGCGTTCGGATGAATACACTTCCGAATGATGAAGATGACGAGAAGGATAAGGGGCTTCTGGATATGTTTGCGGACTTCGCACAGAGCAGTTATTTTGCATCGATGCGGGCCAATCATCCGGAACTTCCGACCTGTCCTCCGGGACGCCATGTTACTTCCATGGATGTGTATATTTCCGTATCCAATCCGTATGTACGTGACGCGGTGATCGATATCTGGGAGCCGGGATGGTTCACAAATGACCACGAAGATATGCAGAACGCGTATAACGCAGCGATCCAGATCATTGAATACCTTCAGCGTGTCAAGGGTCAGGGCAATGGCGCCTTCGCAGGACAGTATAACGCAAATCCTTATGCCGGAAATGCTTATAATGCGAATCCTTACGGAACCGCAGCTCCTTTCCAGGGAAATGCAGGCGGCTATCAGAGAGCAGGACAGGCAGCGCCGCAGGCGGCACCTTCCGCCCAGGCAGGCGCAGCAGCGGATCCGACGGCGGAACTTCGGAAATACAAGGGCCTTCTGGATGAGGGAATCATCACACAGGAAGAGTTCGACGCAAAGAAGAGACAGCTGCTTGGAATTTAAGAAGAGCAGTTCTTTCAGAAAATAGAATGTGAAAACTACGGTCAATTCCGGAAATTGGCCGTGGATGGTTCAAATAGTAGAAGGAAATAAAGTATGGGATTAATCAGAGCAGCTCTCGGATCCGTGGGCGGAGTACTGTCTGATCAGTGGAAGGAGTATTTCTACTGTGAAGCGCTGCCGGAAGATGTTCTGGCGGAAAAGGGTCAGAAGCGGGTATCAAAAAGGAGCGGAAACAGAAACGGAAGTGACAATATCATCACCAACGGTTCCGTCATAGCAGTAGCGGACGGACAGTGCATGATCATTGTGGACCAGGGAAAAGTGAGTGAACTTTGTGCGGAACCTGGCGAATTTGTCTATGATTCTTCCACAGAGCCGTCAGTTTTCTATGGAGGATTCGGCAAAGGTGTTCTCGATACATTTAAGAATATCGGGAAGAGATTCACCTTTGGCGGCGAACCGCCGAAAGATCAGCGGGTCTATTATTTTAACACGAAGGAACTGGTCGGAAACAAATACGGAACACCGAGTCCGGTCCCGTTCAGAGTCGTGGACCCAAGGGCCGGCATTGACATCGATATTTCGATTCGGTGCTTCGGTGAGTATAGTTACCGCATCTCGGATCCGATTCTTTTCTACACAAATGTCTGCGGAAATGTGTCGGAAAATTATACGAGAGATCGTCTGGACAGCCAGCTGAAGACGGAGCTTCTGACAGCCCTTCAGCCTGCGTTTGCAAAAATTTCCGAGATGGGAATCCGTTATTCCGCACTTCCGGGACACACCACAGAGCTTGCAGCGGCACTCAATGACGTGCTGAGCAGCAAATGGAGAGGACTTCGCGGAATCGAGATTGTCTCCTTCGGTGTCTCCAGTGTGAAGGCATCGGAAGAAGATGAACAGATGATCAAGGAAATGCAGCGCAATGCGGCTTTCCGGGATCCGACAATGGCAGCAGCTTATCTGACCGGCGCCCAGGGTGCGGCAATGCAGGCAGCTGCGAAAAATGAAGGTGCAGGACCAGCAATGGCATTCATGGGAATGAACATGGCAGGTCAGGCAGGCGGGAACATTGGAAATTTATATCAGATGGGAGCACAGCAGCAGGCAGCTCAGAACGGATATGCGCAGCAGGGCAATCCGGGCGGACAGAGCGGTATGGGAAGCCCGGCGGCACAGAACAGTCAGGCACAGGCATCCGCTCCTTCGGCAAGTGCAGGCAGCTGGACCTGTCCGTCCTGTGGACAGACGGGAAATACCGGAAAGTTCTGTCTTAACTGTGGAAAACCAAGACCTGTGGCCACAGCCGAAGGCTGGACCTGTCCGGACTGCGGAACACTCAATAAAGGAAAGTTC
The DNA here is from genome assembly GCA_964470725.1 of uncultured Lachnospiraceae bacterium. GTDB lineage: Bacteria > Bacillota > Clostridia > Lachnospirales > Lachnospiraceae > Chordicoccus. The sequence goes on from CAYYEB010000026.1 coordinate 3,920, forward strand.
TGCTCCAACTGCGGTCATCCGAAACCGGCGGGTGTTCCGAAATATAAATGCGATAAGTGCGGCTGGGAACCGGAAGATCCGACGCATCCGCCGAAGTTCTGTCCGAACTGCGGTGATCCGTTTGATGACAATGACATACAGTCATAAGATTCGCCGCGTCTGAGAAGAAAGGGAGCTGGAAGGAACGATGGGTATCAGAGAGTTCTTCGGAGTAAAACAATGTGCTGTAAAAGCGGAAAATTGTCAGAATATTGGAGATCTGTTTCTGAAGATCAGAGATACCTCGTTTGATGCGGGAAAACCGGAGTTCTTCCGAAATGAAGACATGATCGCATTTCCGGCTCTTGACGAGAACAACCAGGTTCAGATTTACGGCAGAAGCGGAAGCTTCACCGTGATGCGCAGTACGGTGCCTGTAGGAAAAAAAATGGATGATGAGGCACTGAAAGAAATGATAGAGAGTTTTCCGGAATCTCTCCGGATGCTCGGCAACCAAAAGAAGTTGTGCATGGAGCTTTGCCAGAGAACGGCGGATGAACTGAATTCCATGCAGTTATAAAGTGAAAAACGTTTTTCAAACGTTTTCTATAAATTAAATTTACCACACCTATGTGAAAGGAGAAATCAAAATGAAAAAGAGACTTTTAGCTATGATCCTCGGAGGTATGCTTGCAGCTTCTATGCTCGCCGGATGCGGTAATTCATCAAAGGCAACGAGCACTGCAACAAGCAGCGCGGCTGAATCCGAAGCAGATGAGGCAGAAGACTCGACAGAAGAGGATGCGGAAAGCGAAGATACGGCAGAAGAGGAATCCACAGAAGATACAGCTGAAGAAGCTACTTCAGAAGCATCCTCAGAATCGACTGTAGACAATATATCCTGGACTTTCGGAGATATTACTGCAGATATGATCAAAGCAGCTGTACTTTCCGATCCGACAGACAACGGTGTTGAGACTGTTGCAGCGATTATTAACGCTCCGGACGGAGAGACATACGCAGCAATGGGTCAGGTAGCAAGCTCCGATGGAGAAAATGTTGATAATGCAGATATCTATCTGGTACATATGACTTCCGATAATACAACTGTCAGCCAGTCCGACGGACTGAACTGGACAACAATTTCGGGCACGGATGAGTATACAGGCAATGATGTCAAGATCGGTTTTGCTGAATCAGCAACAAGCGAAGCTACAACATCCGGAAGTTCAGACTGCGCTGTATTTGATGAGTCCGGAACTGTACTGAACGCACATTATCTTACAGCTGATCAGGCAGTTGTTTACCTTGGAATCTGCGCAGGACTTCAGTCAGTTATGCCGCAGCAGTGATGTTATGATACAATAACCAAGAAACGTATAAAAGATGAATTGTCGGGCTATGGAGCTTCCATAGCCCGACCTATGCGTATTGAGGAGAATTATGGATATCCTGCTGACAGTCATAAATATTCTGCTGCTGTTTACACTTGCGGCCATGCTGCTTGTGATCGTGTTCCAGCCGAGAAGCCGGGCGCAGATTGCGTTCATTCTGTTCGACGTCTTTGTCATGGTGTTTGTGTTCGGACTGGAGCTGGAACTTCTGTATTCCGATACGGTGGAAGCCGCGTTATCGGGGCTGGCAGTGCAGTATTTCGGACAATGCGGATTCCTTATTGCGCTTTTATGGTTTGTCAATGAATTTATCAGGCTGCGGCTTCCGAAAGGCATCTTTGTTGGCCAGGTATGTATATCTACAGTGAGCATGTTCGGAATCCTCTCCGCAAATAGAAACACTTACTTCTATACATCGATGAAAATCGTGCATGAGGGAATGTACGCTAGAATAGACTGTACGCGCGGTGTGTTGTGGTGGATGCATTATATGTACTTTTTTGCCGTATTTCTGATCATACTGGTCGCCTGCGCTGTGAAGTATCATACCATGGGACCGATTCACAGACGACGGATTATTTATCTTATGGCGGGCCTGGCAATTCTGATGGTCGAACTTGTGCTGAAGGCGGCGGGAGTTTTCGGTTCTTATAATCCGGTAAGTATTGCGCTTACCGGCATGGTTATGTGTCTGATGATGGCAGTCCTAAGAGAAGGATACTTTGACAGCATCGACGCGACCATGGGGAATGTAATGAGTCACGGCGATGAAGGTCTGATTGTCATTGATGCGTGGAAGAGAGTGATCTTCGCAAATGACAGGGCCTATAATCTTTTTCCGGACATTAAAAACGGCTATTCTCTCGCATCCCAGAAGAGCATTTCCGGAATTCTGGAAATGGATGGGGAAAATATCAATATCGGAGATTCCGTGTGGGAAGTCAGAGTTGACGACATTCTTGAAAATGGTGTCAAGACTGCAGACATGGTCTACTTTATCGATGTGACGACCCTTGTACGACAGTCCGAAGAACTGAAAGCAATCAATGAAGAACGTACACGATTCATGGCGAAAGCGTCACATGAACTCAGATCTCCGCTAAACGTCGTTCTCGGAGCGGACGAGATGATTTTAAGAGAAAGTCATGATGATGACATCCGGGAGTATGCCGGTATGATCAAAGAGGAAGTCGGAGGCATGGTGAACCTTGTCGAAGACATCATCAATTCCTCTCTGGCAGAGCAGGAAATGCTGGTCATCAAGGAAGAAAACTTTTCCCTGAAAGAGGTGCTTACGCATCTGAATGGAGTATATAAGGGAAAGGCGGAAAGAAGCGGACTTCACTTTACGCTTATCTGGGATCAGCAAAATGTCACCTCCCATGAAGAACTCATACTGAGGGGAGACAGAAATCGGCTGCTTCAGATTTTGATCAATCTTCTGGATAATGCCATAAAATACACCGAAAAGGGAGAGATCCGTCTTTTGGTGAAAACGTGCGGAAGCGAGAACGGAAAAACGGTTGTACAGTTTGCCGTGAGCGATACAGGAACCGGTATTCCGAAAGCGGAACAGGAAAAAGTCTTCGAGAAGTATAATCGCGGAAAAGAGGCCAAAGATGCGGGAAAGGAAGGACTCGGGCTTGGACTTTCCATTGTGAAGGGATTTGTGGAAGCAATGGGAGGAAGGATTACGCTGAAGAGTCAGCCGGGCATCGGCAGTACGTTTACGGTAATCATGCCCTTTGATAAAGCCACACAGGAGGCAGCAGCAGAAGAAGAAGAAG
>CAYYEB010000026.1:7179-14447 GCA_964470725.1 uncultured Lachnospiraceae bacterium
AGAAGAAGAAGAAGGGGCGCCGTCCTTTGCGGGAAAGAAGATTCTGGCAGTCGATGACCGCCCGAGAAATATTCTGGTGATCCGGCATCTGCTCAAGGAAAGCGGGATCGTCCTGGAGGAAGCCCATGACGGAAATACGGCGGTGGAGATGTGCCGGAATTCCCGTTATGACGCTCTCATTATCGATTACATGATGCCGGGAATGGACGGAGCAGAGACCCTGAAGAGCATACAGAATGATCCGGAAGGTCAGAATACAAAGACCTATGCGATTGTATTTTCGGCTAATGTGACTCCTGATGCGGAGAAGATGTATCACGAGGAGGGATTCTCGGATTTCCTGCCGAAACCGGTGTATTACCAGGACCTGGTGAGAGCGCTGAAGAAAGCGTTCGATGGCAGCGATTCCTCCGAGGAGATACAGGCGGCGGAAGATGACAATGATAAGATGTTTCTTCGTCTGAAGAAGATCGGTGTGGATACCGATGCGGGAATCGAGTATTCAGATGATGATCGGGACTTCTATATTGAGCTTCTCACGTCTTTTGCAAAGGGCTATGAAAAGGAAAAAGAGGATATTATGGCGGCCTATGCAGGTGTGGAGAAGGATGCTGATCACCTGGAAAACGGTCTGGATCCGTGGAAGGAATTCACGAGAATGGTACATGGTGTGAAAGGAGAGATGAGGGCCTTCGGAGACGAAAGCGGTGCAGAACTTTTCTATCGTCTGGAAAAGGACGGAAAGGCGAAGGATCCGGAGGATATAAAGACAGCGCTGCCTTCGGCCATGTCTCATCTGGAAGAGTTTGTCAGAGCTGTAACCGGAGCATAAGACCCGGTGAAGGAGAAGGACGGATGAAAAAGAGAAAAAGAAAGCACAGTCTGAAGGAAAGAATAAGCTACGGCTTTGATTCCCTTATGTCAAAGGGAACAATTGCGATGATTCTCCTGCTTGCCGCGGCCACGGCCATCGTAGTGCTGCTGATCGGAGGAATTGCCGCGCTCGCCTTTGGGGGCGGACTTGGAAGCCAGGCATGGATCAGTCTTATGCACGCACTGGATGCGGGAACGCTGGCAGGCGACAGCACAGGAAATATCGGATTTATCGTTCTGATGTCAATCATTACGCTGTTCGGTCTTTTTGTGACAAGCATCCTTATCGGTATTATCACCACGGGATTTGAGGGACGCCTGAATGAATTAAAGAAGGGACGTTCCAAGGTGATTGATGAGGGGCAGACTGTGATTATCGGGTTTAATGACAATCTGTATATTCTCCTCGACGCTCTGATTGAGGCCAATTCCAATCATAAGCATCAGTGTATTGTAGTTGCCGGTACGGAAGATGTCGAGACAATGGATTCCGAGATCAAGACGCATATTGCGGACTTTAAGACGACCCATGTGATTGTAAAGAGCGGGAAACTGGCGGAGGAATATCTGTTTGACCGTGCCGGTGTGTCCAATGCCCGTTCCGTGATCGTCAATCTGGATGATGACCGGGAGGCGGTCAAGGTAATTCTGGCTCTGAATCATTATCTTAAGACACATTCTCCGCTTTTTAAAAGTGAGCATATTGTGGCGGTGCTGCATGAAAAGAAATATGTCGATGCGGCAAAGATCGCGGGAGGCGAAAGACTTGATGTGATTTACGCCTCTGATGCCATTTCCAGAATTATCGCGCATACCTGCAGTGAGAGCGGACTTTCCAATGTCATGACGGAACTATTCGATTATGAAGGAGATGAACTTTATTTTGAAGAAGTGCCGGAATGCACAGGGAAGACATTTTCCGAAATTCTGAATCTCTTTCCGAAGCAGGTGGTGTTCGGCATTGAGGATGAAAAGGGACCGCACCTCAATCCGCCGATGAATACGAAGGTGAAGGAAGGCGACCGTATCATTCTGATGGAGGAGGATGACGGAGAGTTTTCGGTTTCCGAAGAGGCCGTTCATGTAGAGAAAGACCTGATTGAGAAGCATCCGCGCAGAGATTTGCAGAAAGACGCCGGACTTATGGTGGTCGGTACGAATGGGGAACTTCCGGCGATTCTTGAGGAGTATGACCAGTTCGTGCCGGAGGGCACCAGAGTTCGGGTCCTTTTGAAGGGTACGGAAGCGGATAGTCTTTCCGGCATTTCCTTCCATCATATCAGTCTGAAGGAGATCAAGTCCGAGTATCCGGACCGTAACGTTCTTGAAGGATATCTGGACGCGGACACCAGAAACGTACTGCTTCTTACGGATTATACGTCGGACGCCGATACAGCGGATGCAGAGACGCTGCTCAATCTGATCAATGTCAGCGCGATTGAGAAGGAAAGAGAAACACCTTTCTTTATCACCAGTGAGATCAGGAAGAGTGCCAATCAGAAACTGGCGTCTCTTATCGGAGTCGACGATTTCATCATCGGGTCGAATATTGTCGGTATGATTGCGGCACAGGTATCGGAAAACAGGGAACTTCTTCCTCTGTTTCATGAAATTCTGACAGAGGAAGGCTCCGAGATCTATATGAAACCCGCATTTTTATATGTGAAGACAAATACGGATGTGAATTTTTATACAGTGACGGAAGCGGCCGCAAGACGCGGGGAAATTGCCATCGGTTACAAGAAATTTTCCAGGGAAGAGAGAAAGCAGCTGATTGTGACGAACCCGGAAAAGGGCGAGGCTGTGAACTTTTCGGACGAGGATATGGTGATTGTGATTGCGGAAGACGGAACTGCATAATTGTCAGGAAAACTGCAGGATTGTGTGAGCATGGGTTTTCAAATCAGGTAAACTCTAACATATAAGAAAACAACGGAAAAAAAGGAGAAAGATATGCTTGGAGTAAAGATCAGAAAAGTAAAGACTAAGAATGAGTACACAATCGAAGAACTGTATGACGCAATCAGATATCAAAAATTTTCAGCGGGAACACCCGCACTGACAAAACACGGATTTTCAACAATTATCACCTTCCCGCCGCTCGACAGAAAGAATCAGGTGTGGATTATGCCGATCAAGAAGAAGGGATCCACATTTTCCATTCAGAAGAATGAGGCCGCGGGCGTTGGAAATGCGGCAGGAAATATGGCGCTTTCCGCATTGACCGGCGGATTAACGGATTTTTCCGGATTCGTGGGGAAAAAGAATAAGGCCGCTGAAAAGCTGGTCGATATGACAGCGGATGAACTGAACGCCCTGGGACTGTGAATTACCTGCAGTTCTCTTTGAATGACAGAGAGGTTCGGCGACAGTATAAATTGTATTTATAGGGAGGCAGTTATTGCTTATCTATATTTGTGATGATATGGAACAGGACAGGATGAGGCTTCGCCACAGCCTGGAAAAATACAGTGAAACGCTTGCAAAGGAATATGCAATTGCCGAAGTGAAGATCGAAACTTTCGGCGCAGCGGACGAAATGATCCGGACATACCGGAGAAGTAAAGAGAAACCTGATCTGATCTTTCTTGATATTTATATGCAGGAGAGGGACGGCATGGAAGCGGCGAAAATTCTGCGGAAATCCGGATGCAGGGCAGGAATTATCTTTGTTACGACTTCGGACGATCACGCGATCGAAAGCTATGACGTGGATGCGCTTTATTATCTGAAGAAGCCGTTTACAAGGGAAAGATTTCTTGCGGCTATGGAAAAATGCAAAGACATCTTCCGCGTGAATGCCGCATGTTTTACGGGAAGTGTGAACAGGCAAAATTATTCCATACCGTATCGTGACATTGAATATTTTGAGAAGTCCGGTCATACTGTGACGGTTTACAGAAGATCGGACGAGCCGGTTGCCTTTTATGCCTCTATGAATGAAATATCCGAAAAGGTGAAGGACTATCCGGGTTTCCTGGCTGTCGGAAAGAGCTATATCGTGAATATGAATTATGTGGAGCGTCTTCGTGACGGTGTTCTTGAAATGACTGACGGGGCAGTGATTTCTGTTCCGGTACGAAGTCTGAAAGAGGTGAAAAGCTCTCTTGCTGCGTTTCAGGCAACCTGACCCTACGGAAAAACAACAGGAGGAACGGACATGACGGATAAGAATAAGAAAATGGTCAAAAGAGGCCTGGCAGACTTATGGGGCAATTTGGTATTAAGTCTGAAAGTGACCTTTTATGTAGTGGCAATTATTTTCTTTGCGATCGGAGTGGCGGCTCTTTTTCTGGGAGGAATTGGAATCGGCATTTTCCTGATGGCATTTAACGCATTTCTCCTTGTGCTGTTCCGCCGTCTGGATAAGAAGGTCAACAGTAATTTCGATCAGGAATTTGACGAGATGGTTCGAAGAAACAGAGGAGAATAATAGGCGGCCGGCAGGGCTGCCGGTGAAAAATCCTCCTGAAAGAGCGGGGCGAGAACGATTGTCCCGGAGAAGGGCTGTGAATAACCGATTTGCGATTATTTCACAGCCCTTTTTTCAAAAGAAAAGTTGACCATAACTTATCATACAAAGCGCGTCGGATATCCGTTATGGCCTGTGCGTCATGGAGTAAAAAGCATTTATACGGGAATATAGGAAAAAAATATGAGAATGAAAATCAGGAAAAGCAGAATTCTGGCAATTCTTCTGGCGGTTACTGTAGGCGTGGCGTGCCTCTGGGGATCCGCGAGGGTTTCGCAGGGAGCCTCTGACGCATCAGAAGAAGGAAGCGGCTGGACAATTATGCTCTATCTGTGCGGGACGGATCTGGAAACCGACGGAGGATATGCGTCCATAAATCTGGAGGAAATCTGCAATGCCGACCTTCCGGAGGATGTAAATTTTGTCATCGAAATGGGAGGTACGCAGCAGTGGCAGTGGGATGGGATCGATCCGAGCGTATTGAGCCGCTGTCATGTAGAAGACGGATCCCTATATCTGGATGAAACGCAGCCGTCCGCTTCGATGGGCGAGGTAAGCACCTTGGTGGATTTTGTGAACTGGGGTGTGAAGAACTACCCGAGCAGCCATTACGGCGTGATCTTCTGGGATCACGGAGGCGGAAGTGTCGACGGAGTCTGCTACGATCAGCTGTATGACAATGACAATCTGGATATGCCGGAACTTGCGCAGGCTATGAGCCAGATGCCGGTGAAGCTCGATCTGATTGGTTTTGATGCCTGCCTGATGGCAAGCTTCGAGTGCGCGAAGGCACTGCAGCAGGGCGGAAAGTATATGGTGGCATCCGAAGAAACGGAGCCCGGCTACGGATGGGATTACACGACGATCCTGGATTCCCTTGGAGAAGACACTTCTATGAACGGCGAGGAACTGGGAAAGATTATCTGTGACGCGTTCTATCAGAAGTGTGATGACTACGGACTGGCCGATACAGCCACTCTGTCTGTGATTGATCTGTCAAAGGTGGGGGCGATTAACGATGCCTTCAACAGTTATGCGGGAGGTATGGCACTGGCGACACAGGACATGCAGGCATTCGGAAGTGTGGCAGGACGGGCGGAAAGAGCGGAGTCATTCGGAGGAAATACACCTGAGGAAGGGTATTGTAATCTGGTGGATCTGACCGACCTGGTGGAAAATACAAGAGATTCCGTGAACGGTGAGGATGACGGAACGGCTTTGATCGACAGTATTCGGGATGCTGTGCGCTATGAAGTTCACGGAGACGGAAGATCGAACGCAAACGGGCTTGCCATCTATTATCCTCTCGAAGTGGATGACGGAATTATAAACTACTATAATTCTTTTTCCGACAACGTACCTTATCTGCAGTACATTGCAGCTCTTGCAGGAAACTATTCTTCTATTGACTGGGATCAGGAATATGATACCTATGAAGACGAATATGAAGATTATGATGAGGAATACGAGGATTCCGATGACTATTACGATGAGGAATATGAGGATTCTGACGAAGAGTACGAAGAGGATTCCGATGGGGATGACGGTGACGGATTCTGGTTCTGGTAACGGGTACCGGGAGGAGCAGGTGATGAATCAGAAAAGGAAGAAGAAAGCGCTGGCTGTGGCGGCACTGGCACTTGCGGGAGTACTGACCCTTGGAGGCTGCGGGAGTTCCGGTTCGGAAGCAAAGAGCAGCAGTCAAAACATAAGCGCGGGAGAAGAGGCAGAAAGCGGGAATACCGACTCGGGAAAGAAGGAAAACGGAAAATCAAATGCTTCCGTGAAGGAGCTTCGGGATCTGAAACCGATGACGAAGGATAATGTCAAGATAGAGTACGATCAGTACTATAAGGATGATGAGCTGAATCTTGAAATCACAAAGGGGCTGGACGCGGTCAAGAGCGTACATTTTCTTCTGTTTCTGGAGCAGAGCGGCGATAAAGAATCAGATGGCGACGACTTTGTTTACCTCGGGGAAGATAACAATATGACCGCGGATTATGATACCGGAAATTTTACAAATAATTTCAGCGGCTACTGGCCTACCATCAATGATACGGTGGTGACGGCGGAAATCATAGAGGAGACAGATAAGTATACGCTTTATTCCGTACCGTGCATCATAGATAATGAGAAGACGAGCATTCGGGCATTATATGATTTCAAAACAGAAAAATTCCGTATTCTGGGCAGATATGATGGCATCGATAAAGACAAAAAAACTCATATGACGAGCCGCGGCGTCCGTAAAATCAAGGACGGGGCACAGGTGATATTCACCCTCGCTTCCTTTCAGGGCGACAATCTGGATGAATATGAGTATCAGATGCAGCCGATCACCTGGTCTGACAGTGTGGAGATGAAGGATACGGATCTAGGGGACGGAACATACATGTTTATGTATGAGATAGAGGATGTATTCGGACATGAGATCGATGCGGATCCTGCGGAGCTTGAGGTGAAAGGTGACACGATGCACTGGATTACCGACCTTTCATAAGAAATATCAGAAAATAGAATCGGGGATGAGATTACATCACCGGAAGTATAAAAAGCGCAGTATGACAGTTGTTCTGACAAGAAGAGAGAGGAAAAAATAATGAGAAAAATCAAAGTGCTGACGGCCGCGATTGTGGCAGCGGCTTCCATGCTTGCACCTGTTTCAGCCTGGGCGGCGGGATTTTCAGATGTCCCTTCCAATAAATATTATACGAAACCGGTTTCCTGGGCCGTTGACTGGGGAATCACATCAGGCACCTCAAAGTCTACATTTTCACCGTCAAAAAAATGTACAAGGGCGGAAATTGTCACGTTTTTATACCGTGCTTTCGGCGGTGAACCGGTGGAAACGGAGAGCGATTTTTCGGATGTGAGCGAAGGGGCATATTATTATGATGCCGTGAACTGGGCCGTGGAGGAA
>CAYYEB010000027.1:0-4164 GCA_964470725.1 uncultured Lachnospiraceae bacterium
CCAGATATCTCTTCGCCAGCCAGTTTGCCATTCCGAGATTCTGATCCAGATAATTACCGCAGTCCTTCGGAGCGGCCCCCGGCACTTCACCTCTGAAATCGCGGATAAACTCAAACATCCGCGTCACAAGCGGAACGATTTCCTTTGAGGAATAATCTCCGGCGAGAACCATATAAAAGCCCGTCCGGCATCCCATCGGTCCGAAATAAACGGTTTTGTCCGCAAAGTTCGGATCATTTCTTAAAAATGTTGCGCCGAGATGTTCAATTGTATGCACTTCCGCGGTATTCATAACCGGCTCACGATTCGGAGCTGTCATTCTGAGGTCAAATGTCGTGATCACGACATCGCCGAACTTATCCTTTCTTGAAACATAGACGCCGGGTTCCAGAAGCAGATGATTGATTGTAAAACTTGCGATTTTTTCCATAACGTTCCTTTCTTTGCAAAAATGCAATTATAATTAAAAATAAGATTTCATGCAATTCAATTGACATTTATGATATACTAATCCTTAAATAAAAACAGAGATAATTACACTCTGATTTCAATAGGAGGTATCGATATGCAGTATAAAACAAAAGGGACATGTTCTCAACTGATAGAATTTAATCTTGACGATCAGCATCGCGTTCACGATGTCAAATTCACAGGCGGATGTAACGGTAACCTGAAGGGTATCGGACGTCTCGTGGAAGGCATGGACGCGCAGGAAGTTATTGACAAGCTCGAAGGTACAACCTGCGGCTTCAAAAACACATCATGCCCTGACCAGCTTGCAAAGGCACTGAAGCAGGCACTGAACTGACGTACTGTCATGCCCATCGGCAAAACATGTCCCCCAGCCTTCAACTAATTTTTTCAGAAGAACAACTGATTCCCTAAACTCGCCCAAACTGTTCGCTAAGAGGATCATGTTTCGCATCCGGAGAGATAGTTTTGTTCGATTCGCATTCTGTACCGTATCAGTAATAGAGCTATCCGAGGTCGCAGGACGGACTGTCTGCGTTCAGATCAATCGGCCAAAGGAGCCGGAAGATCGTGAACACTTAGCGATTGGCAAGCGCCCTGCGCGTAGACAGAGCTTAGTGTGAACAGCTGATGGGGACGACGCCTGATCTGAACACAGATTAGTCCGCCCTGCGACCGACCCAATTAGCTGTACTTATCACCTCTCCCACTTGTCACACAGTGCCGCAATCTGATCCGCAAATTTCGCTAGATCCTTGTTTGCTCCGCCCTTATTGGCACGTACCACGGACATCAGCCGCTCAGCCATATGTTCAAGCCGCACATACGGACCGGAAACTGTCTTTGATCCATCAACCGGCTTTCCTTCGGCATCTTTCTTCACAAACGGAATTCCCTTCGCCTCAAAGAGGCACTTATTATGAAGCAGATCCCATTCTGTTCCGGAATACGGGGCATAGGCGCTGAGTCCCAGTTTTTCATGCAGAAGTCCCGCAAAAGAATCCACCACCTTGTCATCTCCGTGAACAACAAATACCTTTCTCGGCTTCTTCTCAAAGGCACCGGCCCATTCAAGAAGTCCTTCTCTGTCCGCATGACCCGATATTCCCGGGAGAGAACAAATTTCCGCAGCAACCTGTATTTCCTCGCCGAAAAGCGTCACACGTTTCGCTCCCTCAAGAAGTTTTCGTCCAAGAGTCCCTTCCGCCTGGTATCCCACAAACAGGATCGTCGATTCCGGTCTCCAGAGATTGTGTTTTAAATGATGTTTGATACGTCCTGCATCACACATTCCGCTCGCAGACAGAATCACCTTCGGCTTCTCATCGAAGTTGATTTCCTTTGATTCCTCCGATGTGATCGTAAGTTTCAGTCCCGGAAATGCGATCGGATTGATTCCCTTTTCCAGAAGCTCCGTAGCCTCTTCATCGAAGCAGTCCGAAGTATGCTCATTGAAAATGCTCGTTGCCCGAACAGCCAGCGGACTGTCCACATAGACTTCAAATCCATCATGGTTATGAATCAGATGCTGTTCCTTGATCTGTCTCAGAAAATACAGCATCTCCTGTGTCCTTCCCACTGCAAAGGACGGAATCACAAGGTTTCCGCCCCGATCCAAGGTTCTCTGCAGCACCGGTGTAAGTTCGGAAACATAGTCCGCCCGCGGTCCGTGACTACGATCTCCGTAAGTCGATTCAATGAGCAGATAGTCTGCTTCCTTAATATAGGAAGGATCCTTGATCAGCGGCTGATTTTTATTTCCGATATCTCCGGAAAATACGATTTTCCGCGTCTCACCGTTTTCCGTCGCCCACACCTCTATAGCCGCGGATCCGAGCAGATGTCCCACATCATTGAAACGAATGTCGATTCCGTCACAGACATGAATGATTTTATTATATTCGCATTCCACAAAATACTGCATGATCTTCGCAGCGTCCTCAGAAGTGTAGAGAGGAATGTACGGAGGCAAGCCCTTGCGTTTTCCCTTCCGGGTACGCCATTCCGCCTCAAATTCCTGAATTCCAGCAGAATCCAGCAGCATGATCTCACACAAATCCGTCGTCGCCTTCGTTGCAAAAATCTGTCCGTGAAATCCTCTTGCTCCAATCAACGGCAGAAGTCCCGTATGATCAATGTGCGCATGTGTCACAAAGATGTAGTCTATTTCACCGGCCGGAACCGGGAGGTCTTCATTTTCATATACATTTCTCCCCTGTTCCATGCCGTAGTCTATCAGAATCTTTTTTCCGGCTGCCTCCAGATAGTGGCAGCTTCCGGTTACCTCATGATCCGCTCCGATAAATGTCAGTTTCATAGGGGCCTCCCTTCTGATGCAGAAGATCTGCATGACTGTTACTGCAAAAAGTGATAAAATGCGTTATGATATTTTTGATGGATGCGCTCGAATTGTTCTAATTTTACGCCGTAAAAGATCTGTTTTATACGGCAAATTGCACAATTCTTTCGTTGTCATTTTCTATCTATTCACAATTATAGCATAAAGATAGTGAAATTTCTGAAAAATGAGAAGGGAATATCTTATGAAAAAGATCGTTCTGACAGGCGGCGGCACCGCCGGACATGTAACTCCGAATATCGCAATGATCCCGCGTCTTCGGGAACTCGGCTATGAAATCAGTTATATCGGTTCTTTTGACGGAATCGAAAAAAAGCTGATTGCGGATTATGATATTCCTTACTACGGCATCTCCACAGGCAAGCTCCGCCGGTATTTTGATCTGAAGAACTTCACCGATATTTTCCGTGTCTTAAAGGGTGTCGGCGATGCAAAGAAGGCATTGAAAAAGATCGATCCGGATATTGTATTTTCCAAAGGCGGCTTCGTCTCCGTTCCGGTTGTCCGCGCGGCCAAAAGTCTTCATATCCCGGTCATCTGTCACGAATCCGATATGACGCCGGGTCTTGCCAATAAGCTCAGCATCCCGGCAGCAACTGTCGTCTGCTGTAACTTCCCGGAAACGGTCAAACAGCTTCCTGAAGGGAAGGCTGTTCTTACCGGCACACCGATTCGTGCGGAGCTTTTAAATGGAAGCAAGGAAAAGGCGCTTCAATTCACGGGTCTTTCCGGAAAGAAGCCGATTCTTATGGTCATGGGCGGATCTCTGGGTGCCGTTGCCGTCAATAACGCGGTTCGCGACGCGCTTCCGGAGCTTCTGAAGAATTTTGATGTGATTCATCTGTGCGGAAAAGGGAAAGTCGATGAAAAGCTGAACGGAACCGAAGGATACGTGCAGTATGAATATATCAAGGATGAACTTCCGGATCTTTTCGCTGCCTCGGATGTGATTATTTCCCGTGCCGGCGCCAATGCGATCTGTGAGATTCTGGCCCTCAAAAAACCGAATCTTCTGATTCCGCTTTCCGCCAAGGCAAGCCGAGGAGATCAGATTCTCAATGCCCGTTCCTTTGAAAATCAGGGATTTTCCAAGGTCCTTGAAGAGGAGGAAGTGACCACGTTAAAGCTCTGCGAGGCAGTTCGCGACCTTTATGAAAACAGGCAGACTTATATCGATGCGATGGCTGCAAGTCCGCATACGGATGCAATCCGGGTGATTACGGATCTGATTGAGAAGTACAGAAAAAAGGAGTAAATAAGGCAGCCCGTCACATGAGACGAAAAAGTACCTCCCGGCGCTCAAAATATCATGGAAGTTCTTCTTCGCTTCAGCT
>CAYYEB010000027.1:4264-9099 GCA_964470725.1 uncultured Lachnospiraceae bacterium
AGAAAACCATGTTTCGCGTCCGGGAGGTACTTTTTCATCTCATATTCCGTTGAATCTGCAATCATACCTTGTCGTGCACAAGTACCGGTGTGCCGTCTTCGGCAACCAGTTTGGACGGATCGAGTGCAAACCAGCAGATGCCCTCGTCTTTCCAACCCTGAGATACAAGGTAGTTTTTCTCATTTTCACTTGTTGCGTAGGAGTGGTTGTAGGCACTGGATCCTGTGTTTGTCACACGATATACGGCTTCTGTACCGCCGGAGTACCAGGCAACGCCCTCATTTTTCCATCCGGCCTGTGTCAGGTAGTTGACTTCTCCCTGGTTTGCCGTATAGAAATGATCGCCATTGTTCGGATTGGACAGACGATAGACCGGAGTATCCGTCTTTTCTGCCGGTGCATAGAACGCAACTCCCTCATATTTCCAGCCGGCCTGCTGATCATGGTCGGCCTCATTTTTGGCCGTTGTCAGGAAATGTTCTCCTGTGTTCGGATTGTAGAGACGATAGACTCTTGTAAATGCGGTTGAGGTATCCGCTGTGGATTCTGCGACAGAAGCCGCTAACGAATCCGTCCCTGTCTCCGCAATTGACCACGCATCGGACATGGCATCCGAGGATGCCTCCACTGTGCTGTCTGCATTTTTTTTCGCAATTGCAGCGTCCTGTCTCCGCCAGCTGAACGATACAACGATCAGGGCCAGTGCAATGATCGCTATGATTACTGTCTTGACAAATGTTTTCATGTAAGTTCTCACATCCTTTTCATAATCACAAGGTTTTGTTTTCCGGATCTCCATTCAGACTGAAAAACAATTTTCAGGTACATTTACCGGAAATGTTCTTTTCCGCTTCAGTATGCACCTTTAATCCTTCTGAAACGGAAAATTTTCCTCAATCACTTTTACAATTTCACGGAACTCATCCACTGTTTTCACTAATGCGAAACGAATGTAACCCTCTCCCTTCGGGCCAAAGGCCGTGCCCGGTGTTCCGACGATTCCGCAGGTATCCATCAGCGTGTTGATGCAGGACATCGAATCATAGCCCTTCGGCACAGGCAGCCATGCAAACATAGTGCCCTGGGAATCCGGCACATTCCATCCGATTTCCCGAAGTCCTCCGCAAAGTGCATCCCTGCGTTTCTGGTATTCCATGCACTGCCGCTTTACTCCATCCAGCGGACCGGTCAAAGCCGCAACGGCGGCCTTCTGCGCCGGATAGGAAATTCCGAAATCGTACTGGCTGCGCAGCAGTTTCAGCGCATTTACAATCGACTCGTTTCCAATCAGATAAGAAAGACGAAATCCGGTCAAATTAAAAGATTTGGAGAGGGAGAAAAACTCCACTCCCACATCCTTTGCGCCCGGAATGGAAAGGAACGAATATCCCTCTCTGCCATCGAAGATAATGTCGGAATACGCCATGTCGTTAATGATGAAAAAACCGTATTTGTTCGCATACTCGATCATTTCCTCATAGACGGATTTCGGAGCCGCTGCCCCTACCGGATTTGACGGATAGGACAACACGATATATTTGGTCTTTCGTAAAATGTCCTCCGGAATGGACTTCATATCCGGCAGAAAGTCATTTTCCCGCACAAGATCATAATAATAAACCTCAGCTCCACCGAGATAGGAGCCGGCCTCATAGATCGGATATCCCGGATCCGGAAGAAGTACGATGTCTCCCGGATTGCACATCGCCATTCCGAGATGTCCCATTCCCTCCTGCGTTCCATGCACACCGGTAATCTCACTCTTTTTCAGTGTCACGCCGAACCGGCGCTGATAGTAATCCACAACCGCCTGCAGCATTTCATCCGTATCGGTAAGTGAATACTTGTAATTGTCCGGATCTTTCACTGCTTCTTCCACGGCCTCCATTACATGCTTTGGCGGCTTGAAATCAGGCGTGCCGATAGAAAGATTATACACTTTTCTTCCGGTCTTCATCAGCTCGGCCTTTTTCTCGTCCATTGCCGCGAAAATGCCTGTCTGAAAATGATCCAGAAGCTTTGAATGCTGATACTTCATGTCTTTGTTTCATACCCTTTCTGCGTTTTCGGCAAAATCCGGAAGTTTCCTCCCGAATTTCGTCTATTATAGCACGTTTCCTTTCGAGTGGCTATTTGTACCACCCGTGACAAGAGTACTGTCCCTCCCTGTACCGTAACGATCATGGCCCGATTGACCCGCATCGGTTTCGGACGGTTCTAAGCAGAGCTAATCCCGGCTTTTATCATATGATATCCTGAATACGGTCTGTCAGACAGTTGTCAATTTGGTGTACAATCACTGTAGAAAAATACAAGGAGGAAACACATCATGATAGATCCTGGAAATCCGGGAAAACCGACCGGCGAAGCCGGTGCCGATATGCTTCACCGCATGAATAAAAGTCATTATGAAATGACGGGATGGGGACTTGGTTTTCTGACCTTTTCGGAAAATGACAATGTTCTCGATGTTGGCTGCGGAGGCGGAATGACACTGCACAGAATTGCCGAAAAAGTGACGAAGGGTCATCTGACCGGAATTGATTATTCGGATGTTTCTGTCGCGGAATCGCAAAAGCTCAATGAAGAACTCATCAAAGAAGGTCGGATGGATATCAAAAAGGCTTCCGTTGTGCAGCTTCCGTTTGCGGATGATACCTTTGACAAGGCCGTCTCCATCGAAAGTTTTTATTTCTGGCCGGATCCGCCGGAAAATCTCAAGGAAGTCGCACGAGTTGTAACGCACGGCGGACATCTCATGCTGATCGCAGAAGTCTATAACGGATCCGCCCTGAGCGATCACGATAAGGAAAATATCAGAAATTATCATCTGTTTAATCCGACAATTGAGGAATTCCGCACTTATTTTGAAAATGCGGGACTTTCCGATGTGCAGGTACATACACACGAGGGGAACAGCTGGATCTGCGTGGAAGGCACCAGGCAGTAAACGGTTCACGAAAATAGTTTTGTCCGGCTCACTTAAAAACATATACAAAAAATCCGTCCTCTATTTCGTGCAGCATTCCCGGTTGCATCAATCCATTTTCTTTCTATATACTCTTCTCATCAGAAGAAATCTCTTCTCCTGCCGGCCTTCTGCCGGCAGATTTTATCCGTTTCTATAGCAGGAGGTTACCTATGAATGAACTTATTTCTTTCTGGAAAGACGAAGACGGTGTCGCTGTAGTGGAAATCGTGCTGATTCTGGTCGTTCTGATCGCTCTCGTGCTTCTCTTTAAAAAACAGATCACTTCTGTTCTGAAAGGCATTCTCGACAAGGTACAGTCCCAGAGCAATAAAGTCTGAGGGTTCTATGACTTTTCCAAAATTTCATATCTCATTTCCAATGCCCTGTCTTTTTCACAGTTCACCATTCAACTTTACATCTGCGGATACAGGTATCGATGACAAATGCAGCGGATCTCTTACCATCTATTTCGCACTGATCTTTGCCGTCATGGTGTCACTGATTACCGCCTGTATCTATTCCGCCAAGGTAGAAGCCGGGCGGGCCCGTACCGCAAATGCCGCCGATCAGGCTATATTTTCTTTATTTGCCAATTATGATCAGTCCCTGTTCAATCAATATCAGATCTTTATGATCGACGGCAGCTGTGGCACAGACCATCTCTCCACCCTGACACTCTGCAATACTCTGGCAGAAAATGCCGACTATCTTCTGCAGCCGAAAAAGGGTCATTTTCTCTCATCGGGGAGCGAGCTTCTTTCATTAAAGCAAACAGGTTGTTCTATTACCGGATATACTCTGGCCACAGATCTCTATGGACTGCCTTTTCGCACACAGGCGATTCAGTCGGAAAAAGATACGCTCGGACTATCAAAAAAGCGCTCACAGTCACAAAATCAGTCCTCCAATGCTGCAGATATGGAGTTTTCAAAGGAACTATCCGGCAGTACAGCAGGCACAGCTTTGCCGCAAGAAGACGCCAATCGCTCCTTCACGGATTATCCGACACCTGATCCGAATCATCATAAGACAGACGATTCATCTGAGGCCGGTGCCGAAATTTCGGTTCCCTCCGATTTCAAAAATCCGCTTCCGATTCTTGAGACGCTCCGACGTCAGTCGCTTCTTCCGCTTGTGATCGATGAAGCAAGGCATCCCATATCGGATGCTTCCGTTTCTAACGCATCTCGTCTTGTAAGTCAGCGAAATCTTGAAAGGGGATTCGGCATTATCCATGCGGAGGGCTCATCCGGAAATGCTTCTGACAGACTTTTCTTTCAGAACTACCTGATGCAGCACTTTTTCTGCTTTACCGACTCTTTTGCCGTGGATTCGACCGGACCTGATTTTTCCGGACACTCCGACAATGATTCCGGTCTTTCCTATGAACTGGAATATCTGATTGCCGAGAAAGGAACCGATAAAGAAAATCTGAAAAAGGTTGCTCAAAAACTTCTTTTGCAGAGGGAAGGAATTAATTTTATGTATCTTCAGACCGATCCCGGAAAGCATTCCGAAATCAGTCAGGGATCTCTTCTCATCGCTGCTTCCATAGGTTTTCCGGAGCTGGAGCCTGCCATCGAAGGCCTTCTGTCTCTTGCATGGGCCTTTGCGGAAAGTCTGGTCGATCTCTCTTCCCTCTTTGATGGGAAGCGTATTGCTCCGGTGAAATCTTCGACCACCTGGCAGACAGATTTTTCCGATCTTCCAAAGCTTACCGGAGGCATTTCTTCTTTTGTCAAAGACGTTCCCAAAGGTCTCTCCTATCGTGACTGCCTGAAGATTCTGCTTTCACAAAAGCTGCTCTCAAAGAAAAGCACAGACCGCCTGACCCTTCATGCCATGGATCTCATCGAACTGAATA
>CAYYEB010000027.1:9109-13893 GCA_964470725.1 uncultured Lachnospiraceae bacterium
CTGAATATGCAGTCAGAAGGAAGACCTCATTTTCGACTTGACCGCTGTATCGATTCCCTTTCCTTTGAACTTTCCGTCACATCCGAACGGAAAATTCCGCTGACGGCGGAATCGTCCTTCAGTTACAGATCAGGTTCCTAACCGCATATTTGTCGTGAACGCTCCATGCCTACCCCCAAAGGCGCTATAGACATGGCTTCTCCCCGGGGCATAAGGAATCAAAGCAGATCCCGCTGTACCAAAGGCATGCTCGATTCACATCGTAAGGTATTTTGTCGACTCACACTTTACGCATACAGGAGGTAACGGGATGCCCGTCATTCGAAGATCAGGTAAAAATAAAAAAGCGTTACAGGCATGTGCATCCGGCTCTTCACCCCTCCGGGCATCCCTCACCATAGAATGTGCCCTGGTTCTTCCGATCTTCCTCTTTGCCTGTATCACACTGATCAGCTTTATGGGTGCAATTCGGATGCAGACTACAACAGACTTAAAACTTTCCAACCGGGCCAGGCAGCTTGCCGCAACCGGTCAGGGAAACTGGATTGATTTATATCAGGAAAAGAAATTTTCTTTTCCTGTTCCATTTTTCGGAATTTCTCCTCCTCGTGTAATCTGCCGGGCCAGAGTTCAATCCTGGTCCGGCGGTGCTTTATCTTCCATTTCCGATTCAGATCACGCAGAGGAGCCAATGGTCTTTGTCTCAAAGAATCGGTCAGTTTATCACACACATGCCGATTGTACACATATCGATCTTTCTATTTTTCAAAGCAATACTATCGAAATTAAAGCTCTTCGCAATTCCGGCGGATCCCGTTATAAGCCATGCCGGGGATTTCCCGAACATTATTCCGGAACGGTCTATGCTTCGTCCACCGGACGCTACTATTATCCGACTCTTGATTACGCACCACTGAAACGCTATGTATCCCTTGTTAAAAAATCTGACTGTACCGGAATTCCTGAATGCAGCAGCTGCCGCAGCCGGGATTCTGCAGCTTAGCATCAACTCCATATCCGATCTCAGAAAAAGAGAAATTCTCCCCAAAGTGACGCTTCTTTGCGGAATTTCCGGCATGATTCTCCTGCTCCTTATGGTATGCTTTCCTTCCGCAAATCTTCCTGTGAAGAACTGTTTCACTTCTTTTCTTTTTGATACATTGAAAAAGGCCGGCTGCATACTGCTTCTGCTTCTCCTTCCGCGGATCAGCCACGGCGGAATCGGCCTGGGAGATATCAAAAGTCTCATCTCCCTTGCGTGCTGCTGTTCTTTTTCCGTATGGATCACATCTTTAATACTCGGATTTCTGCTTACATTTCTTCCGGCGGCAGCCATGTTTCTGACATCTCTTCTTCGACATCACAGCCTCTCCGCCCGCTGCCGAAGCATTCCTTTTATCCCGTTTCTCTTAGCGGGATTTCTGCTAAGCAGCTTTTTAGCATTCACTTAGTCTAACCTATGCCGTCATCCACCCGCGACTAAAGTTGCAGGTTGGCAGAAAAATTGAAATCAGAATATTCCGCAGCGACATGTCCGCCCAGCCCATCGCGCCACGAATTATTTGTATGATCCTCGACCACGATAGTGCCGCTGTTATTATCGATTCTTTTTACGGAGGCTGACTTATACTATGGATTCAACTATTTCCGCAAACTTATATCGCGCCTCTCTCACCATAGAGACGGCGCTTCTGATGCCGCTCATCTTTGCAGCCGTTTTCTCATGCGTCTTTCTTACATTTCAATATCATAATGCGTCCGCGATGACCTCTAACGCTGCAGAGACTGCGATCACCGGAAAGCAGCAGGAGCTTCCCTCCTATGCCGGCGCCGGATCCGTCTCCTTACAGATAGATGATCAGAAGAAAAAGCGGATCTCCTCCGTCTCCGGTCATATCAGTTCCTGGCTGTCTCCGGGAGGTGACATGACCTGTACGCAAACCTATCAAAAAGTAAATCCGACGCGACTGCTGCGACGAATACAATTGATGAATACCTCTTAAATCCACAGGCATAAATTTGCAACACATACTTGGCAGCCATTTATTCCTTATCGTATGCAGGGGCTCAGATCATGACCTGAGCCCCATCCACTTTCATTATTAACGACCAATGATTCAAAGGAGCACTTATGCAGGCACAGTACACCCGTGAAGTAAACCATTGCTATATGATCCTTCAGAGCAGCGAACCGTTTGATGAAAATTCCTATGAACTGAATATGATTGCAGCGAACCGGATTCCGTCATTGCTTCCGATGTCTGTCAGTCACATTGACCAGACTGCCATCTGCCAGTATGATATTTCCTCTCTGCAGCCGTTTTCGGTCTTCTGTTCCTCCCACAAGCTTCACAGGAAAGAGCTGACAGGTCTTTTTGGAAATCTCCTCGATTCCCTGTTCCTCATGGAGGACTACCTTCTGTCGACGGATCATCTCTTCCTGGATCCCGAATATCTGTATCTCAACTGGTCTGCCCTGGAGCTTCGGATCGCTTACGTTCCATTCTATTCCTGCAGTCTTAAAACTTCTCTTCTGAATCTGATGGAATATCTTCTGGGATGTCTTGGCAATGATGATCAGGAAACCGTTGTTCTTGCCTATCGGATCTGTCATGAGCTCAAGGAGCCCAATTTCCAGCTTGGTGATCTCAAAAGGCTTTTACTCCCGGAGTTGCAGAAGCGGTCCGATGCCCAGGATCCTGCCGCGGAAGAATTTTCGGCACCTCTTTTCGACAGCAGGCTGTCTTCTTCCAATTGCAGCCATGGCGCATATGGCAGTACCGACATGTTTTCGTCTTCCGGTCAGACTCCTTCTGCGGGCAGCAAAAGAGACCGGCTTCAGATTCCGGATGAATCGCCTGATTCAGTTTCCGGAACAGCCGGTCTCAAAAAATTTCTTCCCGAAAGAGAAACCTGGAAGACTGTATTTCTCGGTGTTCCCGCCGCAGTAATTATTTACGCCGTGCTTCATATTTATGCGTTAGGCTACCTGCCACTAATAAAAGCAGTTTATATCATCGCCTGCATTCTCGCCCTTTTTGTCTTATTTCTCATATTGCTTCACAAAAGGCATATCTCTTCAGATTCCAGCTCAAAAGAAACCCTCTCCTCCTTTTCTTCCAAACCTGAAGAGATGCAGCAGTACAACTCGTTTTACGATGCCGGTTCATCCAATGTACATGATCCCATCTACAGTTCCTTTCCTTCAGATAGCAATCGCAATCCTCAGGAAGAGCATTCCGCCTCTCTCTTCGAAGGTTCTTCCTCTTTATATGCTCCTTTTCCGGAAGATGAACGAACCGTACTTCTGCGCCCTTCCTCAGAACAACACGATGATCCCGCATCCGTGCAAAGACTTGTTCCCGTCAAAAATGAACATCACGCCAACCTTCCTGTCATAGATCTTGACCGTGACAGCCTTCTGATCGGTTTTCAAAGCGGAGTCTGCGATAAAGTCATTCCAGATCCGACCGTAAGCCGGATCCATGCCCGCATCGAAAAGCGTGACGGCACATTTTATCTGACGGACCTCAGTTCCAGAAACGGAACCTTTGTCGATGACCGGGAGCTCGGCGTACAGGAAGAGATTCCGCTGCAGGCGGACATGCGTATTCGCTTCGGAGCCGCGGAGTTTAAGGTGCAGTAATAAATAGTTAAAACGCAAGCACTCTGTCCATTGTCGGGATGGATGGTGCTGCCCCGTGACCCGTCACAGTGATGGCGGAAGCTTTCGATGCCAGATCCAGACTGTCCTTAATGGATCCGCCTCTGAGAATTCCGGCAAGAAAATAACCTGTGAACGTATCTCCCGCTGCCGTTGTATCCACTGTTTTCACCTTGTAGATCTCCTGCTCGACCTTCTGATCCTTATCAATATAAACGGATCCATGTGGGCCCAGTGTCAGAACAAATTTCGAATCCGGGAACTTCTTCAAAAGTGCGTCTGCAAGAACATCTCCCTCCTCAGACTGAACTCCTGTAATCTGTCCGGCTTCGATTTCGTTTAACATAAACAGATCTACGTATTGAAGCGGAAGTTTCAGTATAATTTCATTCATCGGAGACGGATTGAGGAGGATCTTCATTCCCTTTTCATGCGCTTTTTCCATAATATAGGCCAGTTCATTGACCTCATTTTGCAACACGATCCAGTCTCCTGCTTCGAATCCGCTGATGGCCTTGTCCACCTGTTCCTTTGTAATCGCCTGATTGGCTCCTCCGAAGAGAAGGATGCAATTGTCCCCGTCTTTATCATTTTGAATGACCGTATGTCCGCTCGGGATATCTTTGAGAATCCGTACATGGCTGATATCCACACCCGCGGACTTCAGTTCCTCCAGCAAAAACTCTCCGCCTTTGCCGATGCTTCCGGCATGATAGACCGAAAGTCCCGCGCGTCCGAGTGCCACGGACTGATTGAGTCCCTTTCCTCCGGTAAATACATTTCTTCCCTCAGACAGAAGCGTCTCGCCCTTTTTCACAATGTGGTCAACTTTATACACATAATCGATATTTAATGATCCGAAATTCAATACCTTCATCGTTTTCTCTTTCCTCACTACACTGTCGTCAATGTGACAAAAGAATTTTTGACCCTGATATCATCATGATGATATCTACGGATTGCTCCATTGCTACGCAATTCCCGCAATCCTACCGGCATTCGTAATCCGCTAATTTTCCTTGAATAATCAAGGAAAATTGCTACTTACTCATGTCGGGCGGGTCACAAGGTCAAACGCTCATTTGTGCAAGCACAAATCGCGTTTGAACCTTTTGACCCT
>CAYYEB010000028.1:0-13849 GCA_964470725.1 uncultured Lachnospiraceae bacterium
CACAGAATCTTGCCATAAAGGAGGGTTTTTCTCCTCCCATGGTGAGATGCGACTGGTCTCCGATTCGAAGTCCTCTGAAGAACGCAAGTCCCTCCTGGCGCTCCTCCGTTACGAGCTCAGTCACAGATGACGGAGCCATTCCGAAATTCATCCAGAGCGTAAACGGAGAAATATTCCAAAGATGAGAAAGCAGTACACATGACACACCAAGGTGACAGAAACAGGTCACCGTATCATGATTACTCTTTTTCACGTGATATACTTCTCCGTCTCTTTCATAACCATGGTCGGCCAGCATTTCATCAAAATGACCTGTCACATAGTCATAGGCCTCTACTACGTTTCCGGCCTTCGCAAGTTCTGTGTCTCTCCACTTTTTTGCATCGGCAAGCTCCGGATGCTTTATATAATAGGAAGGGAGCATATCCCAGATAATGCGCGGTGCATATTTCGGAAGTTTTCCATCCTCTTTTGGAAGAAATGCTCTGAGCTTTTCCGGATGCAAAAGATTCGTATAAGAAAGATAAGTATGATTCAAAAGTCTCTGGGGATCTATATCCTTCATTAACGGTGTGTCATCTCCATAGGCTTCCCGAAATTCCGGATGCGCATTCAGATCCAGATCCGTAATAAATTCCATCAGCCAGTTCACAGTCTTCCCGCTCTTGTGTGTTGCCTTAAGGCTGTAGGATGCCGTCTCCTGTGCCCGCCCCATCGGAGAGACATAACACTCTCCCAGATCAAGCTCCGGGGCAATCCTGCTGAGAAGTTCCGCTTCTCTTCTCCCCTTCTCCGTCAGTGCATCATGCCGATAATCCGGATCTCCATGGCGAATCAGTAACAGTCTCATCTATATACTCCTTCTATAAAAACAAATATCCTTCAATTTCCGCTGCAGTAACCGAGGGCACAGGAATGGACTGTCTGCTTTCGGATCAATCGGCCAAAGGAGCCGGAAGATCGTGAGAACTTGGCGACTGACAAGCGCCTCGGCGCGCAGGCAGAGCCTAGTTCGAACAGCTGATGGGGACGACGCCTGATCTGAAAACAGACAGTCCATTCCTGTAATCGATCCTTAACAATGCAATAAAAAAATCCCCGACATTCCAGTAACAACTTCGCCACTTGAAATATCGGAGACTATTATAATCTGATTTATCTGCTTCCCGCAAGCATTAAGCGTACTGCTTCAGAATCTGCTTTAAGGATGCCAGAGAACTCGTATGTGAACGAACCACTTCCGTCCCTTCCTTTACTTCATCGAGTGCTACTGTCACCATTTTGTGTGAAACCGTATGCGTAAACAGGATCATAAGATCCGGATTGCCGATTCTGTTCTTCATGCAGTTATTGTATCTGCAAAATACCTTGGCGTGACATCCATGCTTTTTGCAAAGATTTTTATATTCCCGCTCCATGCACTCATTTCCACCGATAATTACCACACTCATGTCTGTCTCCCTCCTGGTTAATTTGTTCTAACCTTTGATGAAAAGAAAATGCGGTTTCGTTCAGGGATTTTTACCATTCCTTCATCGGAACCGCATTCATTTGTTCACTGCAGGCAAACCAACATACACGATTTCACACATCATGCACACCGGAAATATAAAATCCTATCGCCCGGCGGATTGTCAGTCGTCATAAATAAATTTCACAAAGGAAAATGTATTTCCACCTGTCAGTCTTGCTACGATATTGACAAAGCGTTCCATCACAGGTTGAAAGTCCTCCGTTTGAGCAACCGTCACAATCAGGTCGGAACCGTCTTCCGTTATGGAAACCTTTTGAACCTTCTCCAGTTCCTTTCCCTCTCCTACGATCTGATCTGCCTGTTCCTTTGTTACTTTTTTCGCAAACTCATATTCTCTGGTCATAAGATGCCTCTCTATTCTTTTTTATACAGATTTTCTTTCGCTGTATTCGAAAACCTGTAACAGTACACTCTATATGCGAATTTCTTCGCCGTCGGTTTATAAAACCGATTTCTATAGTAGTTTAATAGAACGCATCTCATCTGTCAACGTCAGCGCAGCTCCTCCCGCAGAAGCTTTTGGAAGTTGCAGTTCACAATACGCCTTGCCGGACTCTCTTACACCACTGCAGCGCCAAGTTTTTTGCAGGCTTCCTCAGCATCTGCATCCGGTGCATCGTTGCATATCACACTGTCTGTTGCAAGTGTCACTCCTGCTGCCTTGGCATCTTCCTCCCAGTCATTCATCCAGGCGCCTTCACCCCAGCCCCAGGAGCCGAAAAGAGCCACTTTCTTTCCTCCAAGAGAACCCTTCACATCATCCCACATTGGCTGGAATTCGCTCTCTTCAAGAACCTCATCACCCATTGCCGGGCATCCAAAAGCGATACCATCATATTTTGCCACATCAGCTGCCGTAAAAGAATCTGCAGTCAGAAGATCCACATCAGCGCCTGCTGCTTTCGCCCCTTCTGCGACTGCATTTGCCATTGTCTCTGTGTTGCCTGTACCACTCCAATAAACCACCGCTACTTTGCTCATTTTTTATTCTCCTTATCTCTCTATATCATCGCGTGCCGGCATTACCGAACTGTAACAAAGGATCGTCTGCCGGTGCTGTGATAATCGCAACAATTCATCGTACTGCCACAACAAGTTTGGAAAAATTCATTCCGGCCTCCAGGCATTTTTCATAAATACTCTGGCATTTGGAATATTTTTCAAAAGTCTTTTGTGCAGACCTTTCATCTCCATAGACTTTCCACGTTCCGACACATTTGCAGTCCGCTGCATGATGCTCAATAAACCCTTTCACATCTTCCGGCGGGTAACTCAGGAATAATCCGATCTCATGTGGAAATTGTTTCTGCTCATGAATTCTGCTCTTCAGTGTCTGAAGTAATTCCTCCGGTGTTCCCTTTGTATAACCAGCCCTTTGCAGAATCTCCGCTGCTCCCCTCTGCTCCAGATCTTTCGCAAGGCGATTCGGTCTGTACAGATAGATCAGTCCGCGGCCGTCTTTATACAAAAGCGGCAAGACAATAATTCCTTTTGGACTCAGGATTTCGTTAAATCCCCGAATTTCTTCCAGCATTGATTCTCTGCTTTCAAATCTGCTCGAAAAAAGATTTCCGGTTTTTATTCCGGCCAGAGTAGGCGAGCAAAAATGTATCAAGGTCTCTTCCGACATTTGACATCTCTCCAGTAGCAGAACGTGTTTTTAGCGTGTTAGATGCATTTAACCTATGCTTATTTTTTTGCGGGCAGCTTTCTGCCCGCTTCTGGATCGTTGTGGTTAAATATATTTAACCGTAGTTATAGTACATTAACAGTTCCCGGTTGTCAAGATGTTCTCTTAAAAATGCAAAAATTTCAGATATCTCTGAGTGTTATAAGCTGATACAGATGATATCCGACCTGCAGCGGCATCGGCGCCACAACATCAAAGGCCATTTCCGCCAAAATCTTCGCTCTCATCTTTGCCTTCACCTTCGGGCCAAGGTGACGTCTCTGGATTTCCCTCATCCGTACTACATCGTGAGTATCAATATAATCAGCAGGAAGACAGACCTGATCAAACTCCATTGACCGCAGTGCATCGAGGATTTTATCTCTGTCCGCATGAAACTTAATTGCAATGCCTGCAGTTGCGTTATATACTTCTACCTCATCTATCCCTTCAATCTGGTCCAATACATAATGAATCTTTTCTTCCTCCACATCTGAGAAGCGTCCTCTTGCCGCCGAGACTCTGATTCTTGATGCGTTTTCATGTTCTATTCTGATATGCATTCCGATATTCTCCTTCCCTGACACAGATCTGTCTTTATCTGTCATAATGCTCAGTTATTTGTCTTTTTTTATTCATCTACAGTTATATTTATCATACATGTAAAATATATCTCACGCAAGGGACTTACATATATGGCAAATTGTCGGTTTTATGATCATTTTTCCCATTTTATTTATTTCTTCTTGCAAAGAAGAATCTGTCAGGTAAAATAAAATCACAAAGATTTGTTTCGAAACACATTTCATTTTTTGTTGCAGATCTGGCCAGACAACTACATACACCTACATTCAGATGGAAATGGACCGGACTGGATTGATCCCTTTCTAAAAAAGCTCCCGAGCATTATGCCCGGGAGCTTTTATATTGTTGCATTATCTAAAAATCATTCCTTCTTTTCCATGATTGAAAGATACGCCGGACGGATGATCTTGCCCTTTCCGACAAGTTCCTCCAGTCTGTGTGCACTCCAGCCTGCGATTCTTGCGATGGCAAAGATCGGAGTATACAATTCTGTCGGAATACCCAGCATGTTGTACACGAAACCGCTGTAGAAGTCTACATTCGGGCTGACACCCTTGTAGATCTTGCGTTTATCGGCAATCACTTCCGGAGCAATTTTTTCGATCTTCTCATACAGAGCCATGTCTTCATCTCTTCCCTTTTCCACTGCAAGATTTGAGACGAAGGACTTGAAGATTCTCTCTCTTGGATCGGACACGGAATAGACGGCATGTCCCATTCCATAGATCAGACCCTTGTGATCAAATACTTCTCCATTTAACATCTTAGTCAGATAATCACGAATCTCGTCATCGTCATTATAGTCCTTAATATTCTCACGGATATTGTCCATCATTTCCATGACTTTGATGTTGGCACCGCCGTGCTTCGGGCCCTTCAGGGAGGACATAGCCGCCGCAATCGTGGCATAGGTATCAGATCCTGAGGACGTAACGACACGTGTCGTAAATGTGGAGTTATTACCACCGCCATGCTCCATATGCAGCATCAGCGCCGCATCAAGAACGCGAGCTTCTGTGGCCGTATACTTCTTGTCAGGCCGCAGCATCATCAGAATATTTTCGGCTGTGGATTTTTCCGGATCCGGCCGATGAATGTACATACTCTGAAGATTTTCATAATGATTGTATGCATGATATCCGTAAATCGCCAGCATCGGGAAAACCGCGATCAGCATCATGCTCTGCCGAATGACATTGTCAATATCCGTATTCTGCGCATTGCTGTCATAGGAGGCAAGTGTCAGAATGCTTCGTGTCATCGAATTCATAATATCTTTTGTCGGAGCCTTCATGATGACATCTCGCGTAAAGTTCGTCGGAAGGTCTCTTGCAAGAGCCAGTTCTTTCTCAAACTCCAAAGCCTGCTCTTCCGTCGGAAGTTCCCCAAACAAAAGCAGATATGCCAGATGTTCATAGGCAAATCTGTTCTGACTGTACTTTTCCACAAGGTCTTTCACATTATATCCGCGATACCAGAGCTGTCCGTCAATCGGAACCAGTTTTCCGTCCACTTCCTTCTGCGATATGATATCAGATATATTCGTGAGTCCTGCGACAACGCCCTTGCCGTTTAAATCACGGAGACCGCGTTTCACATTGTATTTCTGATATAAATCAGCCGGGACCTGATCGTGTTCTTCCACAAGATCCTTCCGGGAGGCCGCATAAGCGTTCATTTCTTCAATTGCTGACAAAATAACAACTCCTTTCTTTGAGTGTAAAAGTTTAGCGGACGAAAAGGGGAACATCCTTCGTCCGCTTCGTCTTACCACGACAGGTTACTTTTTATAAGCATATTGTATAGAAAATTCTGAAAAATGCAACAAACATTTCACTGAGATTGTATGGCTCTTTCAGACGCTCTTTCACTTATGATTTTTTCTTCAAACCTGCCAGATTCACGATTCCGTTATAAATAAGCGCAACGCCGATCAAAACAGCAACCACGCTGGCAGTTGCAAACGGATAAATCATAATCAGGATGCCGAGAATAATGGAAATAATGCTCAGCACTATATCCTTCGCCGGACTATACCCCATCGCATACCGCCCCTGCCATGCGCGATAAAGATTCACCGCGCCGTCAATCAAAACTCCCAATCCTGCCAGAAACGGGATGATTGAAGCAACGGTTCCCGGAGAAATGATAAAATAAAACCCGAGAACCAACATGAAAAGCCCGCCGATTGCTATCGGAAGAAAGCCGCTTGCAAATCCTGTCACGGCCTCAGTAATGCCTCCCAGAATCAATCCCCATCCGAGTATGGAAACCAGAAATCTCAATGTATGTCCGGGGCCAAACACAAGGATCAGACCGATGATAATCATTATGATCGAAGCCACTGGTGATCTTCTACGAACCCGATCTTTCATATGGTTATTCTCCCTTCATATAGTCTTTCACAGGCAAGCCGCACAGCGAAACAGCCTGCCTCTGCAAGGAAAAGTATAGCAGAAAGAAGAATTTCCGCAAATCCTTTATCCATTCGAAAGATACTTTCTCATATAATCCACAAAAATCCTTACCAAAATAGAATTCTGCGTCGGCAGTGCCGCGATTCCGATTGTCCGAAATTCTCTTGAGGCAAGCGGCCTTCTCGTAATGTTAGATTTCTGGCTCTTCAGTACCAGTTCCGGAAGAATGCTGATTCCAAGTCCACTGTCCACAAAAGACAGAATTGAAATGTCATCCCGAAGAATATATTGAATGTCTGCAGGCGATGATGCCTTCACCAGAATATCCCTCATATCGATATTATATCCTTCGGGCTGAAGAATGATCGGGTATTTCACTATGTCGTCAAGGGAAACAACCTCTTTTTCCGCCAACGGATGGTCCTTCGCCATAACGACCAGCAGCGGATCCTTCAGCAGTTCATGAAATGTAAAATCATCTCCTACCTTCCCTGCCAGAAAACCGGCGTCAATTCTCCCATGCCTCAGCCAATGTTTGATGTCAGAATAATTCCCATCCACGATCTCCAGTTCCACATCCGGATAATTTTCCTGAAAATAAGTGATCATTCCCGGAAGCCACAGTGTGGTAACCGAAGTGAAACTTCCGATTCTGAGCTTTCCTCCCACCTGATGATTGATATCGAACACTTCCTGCTTCAGCAGCTGCTCTTTATTCACGATATCCTGAATCAGAGGCACCAGTTTTCGCCCGTTGTCCGTCAGAGCAACACCATTGCTGCTTCGGATGAACAGCTTAAATCCCACCTGTTTTTCCAAAGAGGAAATCACATGGCTGATACCGGACTGCGTATAATCCAATGCCTCAGAAGCCTTTGAAATGTTTCCGGTTTCGACTACTTTGAGAAATATCTCGTAATGGTTCGGCGTATCCTTCATTTCCGACTCTCTTTTCTTTGTTTGATATCCGCATCAAAACTCTTTATACTGTACTGTAAGTATCTTGATGCGCGTCCATTCATCATGAAAATATGTAATACATAGCATTCAAAAAATTCATGGACGGTATCTATTATGGCTGAAATGGAAAAATAGTCAAGTAAAAGTGGGGTAAATATGGCAGATAATAAGGTTCTTTATAATAAAAGGGCAATCGATCACCTTGTTTCGGACGTCTCGGAGGACGAACTAAGTGATCTGGCAGAATTGTTCAAGGTATTCGGTGATTCCACCCGAATCCGTATTTTATATGATCTGATCAATGGAGAAAAGAATGTAACCGAGATTTGTGCCGACCTGGAGATGAACCAGTCCGCAATTTCCCATCAGCTGAAGCTTCTGAAATCATCGAAACTGATTGGTTCCCGCAGAGAGGGGAAACAGATGATTTACTTTCTCGCAGATGATCATGTGAAGACAATCATCGCGACAGGAAAAGAACATATTGAAGAATAAATACAGTATATTTCCAACATCAGAATCTCCCGACTGCGACTGGAACTCTCATCTTTTCTGCGTCCCTCCAATCGGCAGGTGGAAGATCCTGATGTTTCATACAGCATCCATGCAGATGCAATCAGATACTGCTCCGTCTTTTACCGTTCAAACTTAAAATAAACGATAATGGCATCCTCCGCTTTGTGAACCCAGACGGCCGTATCGTCCGTTTCACTCGTCAGAGAGCATACCTCATAGCGTCCGTATTCATGTCCCGGGCGGGAATTTTTGCCGTGTTCAGCTGCCGTTCCGTAATCTCCGTCCTGAAACTTACGAACAGCTTCAATCACCTTCTGCAAGTCTTCATCTCCCATGAATTCCTCTCGAATTCCGCGGGAAAGATAGACGGGTTCTCCATTGATATTGCCGTAAAGGGCCGTACCAAAGCCTTTCTTTTTCACAGTGTCCTTCAGTTCCTCAAAGCTTTTCATTTGTCTTCCTCCTTCTGCGCCGTCAGCGGATCTGTTCCGAAGTACTTATTGATATTTTCCTTTACAAGATGTTCACCGATCACTATCAATACTTCCTGTCCCTGATCCACGGGATGCATATCTATTTTTGTCTTTGTAGCATTGGCCTCGTACCAGCTTCCGTCCGGATTCTTCATAAATCCCTTGATCCGGATCACATCGCCGCACGAAGTATCCTTCATAAGTTTCTGAATCTTATCCTTCAGGACATCCTCCGGAAAACTCTCTTTCATATAAAAGATCGTATCATAATTATTTTCCTGCTGGAGCTGAAGCTTCACATGATCATACATCTGATATCCCGCATTCAGAATCTCTTTCAGATCCGCGTCTGTCCATTTATTCCAGTCTGTTTTAACTACGTCCTTATCATCGAGACTGAAGCGTCTTTTGCACTGAAACTGTTCCAGAGCGCGGTTCAGGTGATCAATTGTGCTTTGTATTTCGGATTCTTTTGCAAGCTGTGTCTTGCTTAAGATGATTTTTCCGCAATTTGCCGTCTGAGAGACCAAGAGGTAATCGGATTCCTCCGAAAGAGACGGCTCAAGTCTGGCATCTACAATGGAGAGGACATTTCCCACCTCATACCACTGATCGAGCGGATATTCATGAAGCACATCAAAAAATTCGTCCACATCATAGATTCCGGACGGTTCCACCAGGACCCGGTCATAGCCAAGCATTCCAAGATTGATGAGTTTCGTCTTAAATCTTCTGCGGTGGCAGTCATAATCCTCTCCTCCGACCACCATTTCCAGCTCGCAGTTTTTTCCGACAAGATCCTGCAAAAGCATCATATCGACATTGATTGCTCCGAAATCATTTTCCACAATCGCGATTTTCTGTCCGCTGTCAATCAGATATTTTGCGTATTTTCGGATAAATGTCGTCTTCCCTGATCCGAGAAATCCCGTAATAAGATCTATCTTTATCATCGCTTACTCCTTACGCAGGAAGCTGATTCAATATTCTTATATTTTGATCGCATATTCTTTTCCTCCCACACATAAACTTTTTGGCATAAGTATATTCCTTTACGATCCGGATTTCAAAGCTTTACGCTCTGTCCCAGCGGGAAGCCTCGGAAAGAAAGTTTTTCAGAATAATGTTTCCCTTCGGCGTCAGAATTGACTCCGGATGAAACTGCAGGCCGTAAACCGGAGCCTCACCGTCCTTTGTCACATAAGAGACCGCCATCACATCTCCATCATCCGCCTCTGCGATTTCTTTCAGACACTTCGGAAGGCTCTTTGCTTCCACGGCCAGAGAATGATATCGTCCTACCGTAATTTCTTCCGGAAGGGAAGCGAAAATCGGACTGGACATATCTATCTTTACCACAGAAGACTTTCCATGCATCAGTTTTGTGGCATAGACTATTTTTCCGCCCATCGCTTCACAGATTGCCTGGTGTCCCAGGCAGACTCCCAGCATCGGAATCTTTCCGGCAAATTCCCGCACCGCATCTTCGCAGATACCGGCGTCGGCAGGTCTGCCCGGACCGGGTGAAAGAATGATTGCGCCCGGCATAAGCCTTCGAATTTCATCTACGGAAATTTCATCGTTTCGAACGGCGCGTATATCCGGATCGATACTTCCGATTAACTGATACAGGTTGTAAGAAAAGCTGTCGTAGTTGTCTATCAGTAAAATCATCAGTAAACCTCCTCCGCTTCATTAATCGCTTCCGTCACGGCCTTTGCCTTATTGATACACTCCTGATATTCCTTCTCCGGAACACTGTCCGCCACAATTCCGGCTCCGGAACGGACATAGACCTTTCCGCGTCTCTTGCAGGCAAGACGAATTGCGATGCAGACATCCAGGTCTCCACTGAAATCAATATATCCGATCGCACCGCCATAGATGCCTCTGTGATCATTCTCCAGTTCACTGATCAACTGACAGGCCCTTACCTTCGGAGCGCCCGAAAGAGTTCCCGCCGGCAGCGCCGTATCCACGGCATCAATCACCTTTCTGTCTTTGCGAAGCTTCCCGCAGACAGAAGAACCGATATGCATGACATGCGAATATTTTTCAATGCACATGTATTTATCTACCTTTACCGATCCGAATTCCGAAAGCTTTCCGATATCATTTCGACCGAGATCCACCAGCATGTTGTGCTCGGCACGTTCCTTCTCGTCCGCAAGAAGTTCCTTTTCAAGTCGTTCATCTTCTTCATCCGTCTTTCCGCGAGGTCTGGTGCCCGCCAGCGGAAACGTGTGCAGAATTCCGTTTTCCGATTTGATCAGCGTTTCCGGAGAAGCGCCTGCGATTTCCACATCATCCCCGCAGAAATAGAACATATACGGAGACGGATTTGTCGTCCGAAGAACCCTGTAGGTATCCAGAAGACTGCCTTCATAGGGCGCCTCCATGGGATTGGAAAATACAAGCTGGAAAATATCTCCCTCATGAATATGGTGTTTGATAATCTTCACCTTATCCGCAAATTCCTCCTTTGAAAGCTTTGGCTTAAGCGGGCTTTGGAGATGTCCCTTCGGAACATCCTTTTCCCTTCCCTTTCGAATCAGAGCCTCCATCTCATCCAGCACCAGAACAGCCTTATGATATTCTTCTTCCAGATTCTTCGTAGGAATATTGACGATCAGAAGAATCTTCTGCATCAGATTGTCATAACAGATCAGTTTGTCAAAAAGCATCAGATTGACATCATCAAATCCCGCTTCATCCGGAGTTTCCTTCAGCGCCTTGGGTTCACCGTACTGAAGATATTCATAGGAAAAATAGCCGACCAGTCCGCCCGTCAGAGTCGGAAGACCCGGTATTTTCGGAGATTTATTCTCATCAATGATATGCTGAATCGTTTCTCCGGGATGATCTACGCGCTGCGTCACCGTTCCTCCGGAATGAATTGTCAGGATATGGTTCTTGCAGGAAAGTTCCATTTTCGGATCAAATCCAAGAAACGTATACCTGCCCATCTGCCGATTGTCCTCTGCACTTTCCAGAAGGAAGCAATGTGAGCTCACATTCATCAGCGCCTTTAACGTGCTGACCGGAGTCCGGATATCCGCAAGAAGCTCCCGCACAACCGGAATACGATGATACTCCGGATTTTCCGCAAGTTTTTGCACCTCAGCCATATCTGTCTGTCGCATGTTCTGTCCCTCCATCTTCAAAAAGGTGCGGTACACATCTCTTTTAAAATGACCACACCGCATCTTCTTAAAACCGGTCGTTCCTTTGTTCTTCCAGGATCTGACCTTCTGCTGCCTTACTCATGACATCATAGTTTTCGAAATCGGAAAATATCACGGCACTCATAAGAAACGTGATTGTAAATGCAATTCCTGAAATCTCATGTATGCCGTAAATAGCATTCTTCACTGCACGCTTGACTTCATTAATCTCACTCATGCTGCCAAACTGCTTCATTACCACAAATTCATCACTTCCAAGGTGTGCAATCACGCCATTGATTCCTACACTTTTACGCAGGCGTTCTGCTATTTTTTTCAGAAGAAGATTGCCCTTAAAATGTCCGTATGTATCATTAAACTGCCTGAGATTCTGAAAGTTAATCAGCACATACATAAAATCCCTGCTGTATCGGAAATAGCTTTCTTCGTAATCTTTTCCCACCTCCGCAAGACCTCTGGTGTTTAATAAGCCTGTAATGTCATCCTTCGATGTGATTTCTTTATTTTTCTGCTGTTCGATTTTTTCACTTGTAACATCACGAAAGTACCCCAGAAGACCGACAATTTTTCCATTTTCATAAATCGGCATCTTACTGGCCGCAATATTTCGTTTTTCGCCTCTGATAATGCAGATTCCGGGCACGTTTACCGTGCGGACTCCTTCATGCAGAACACGAATCTCATCATCCCGAAAAGGTCCGGGATTGATATGCCAGCCAATATCCTCGTCTGTCTTCCCCAGAACCTGTTCTTCTGAATCCAGTCCGTAATAATCAAGAAACATCTGATTGACACCAAGAAATCTGCGATGCGTGTCTTTCCAGAACATTCCTATGCTGGATTCTTGGGAAAAGGTATTCCATAAAATCTGTGCTGTGATACCCTGCTCTTCCGGTGCCGCATCTTTTCCGGAACTCCGCGGATCCGAAAAAGGATTTTCCTGCGTTCTTTCCCTCACAGACTGCGCCGCCTCTGTCTTTTCCTCTGCGGCGCTTTGGTCTTTCAGGTGGTTTAATCTCAAAAGAAATCCCTGGCGTCTCTGATTGTCGGCGATTTTTTTCAGATATATCTGCCCATGTTCATGGTTGCTGACAAAGTCAAATGAAGCGGTCGCCTGACTTTCCGAAGCTTCCTTAAGAGCTCCGCGAAACTTTTCGTAAAGCCCATTGTTCTCAGAATGATTTATCCATTTTCCGAAATCGGCAACGGATTCCAGGGCAAACTCCTGCAGCATTTTCGCAAAGGATTCATTGGCATAGCGCAGTCTTCCCTGCTGATCCTGCATTTCCAGAATTGCCAGAGGTGTTTCAAACTCTGCTTCCTCGTTTGTCTGTCCCAAGGGCCTGTCGCTAAGAAAGTTTACCTTTCCGATATCGTTATAAAAAAACAGGTCTTCACGATTTTCATACGAAAACTTCTGTTCATTTGCAAACATTCCGTTTTCGTGCAGCGGAGCGGGTTTTTCAATAAAATATCCCTGCATTCTGTCACATCCGGCATGCTTCAGAAAATTATACTGAAATTCATTTTCCACCTTCTCGGCGGAAATTCCGACTCCCAGTTCTTTGGCCATATAGATCGCCGTGAGTGCCAGTTCCTGGGTCTGCGGTTTCAGAAAATTTCCGGAACTTAAATCCAGCTTTATCACATCGAACAGTCTTTGCGCCAGCATAGATGAACTGTCATACCAGCTTCCGAAATCATCCAGCCATAAAGAGAATCCGTCCTCGCGAAATTTCTTTAAGTGAGGTTCGAAAAATTCTTCATTTCCGGGAAGAATTGTATCCGAAATTTCAATGGCAAGAAGTTCATGTGAAATATGATAGTTTTGAAGAATTTCATTGATCTTGAAATGAAAATCCTGCCTCTCAAAGTCCTTTCCACTTAAATTCATCGAAACCGGTAGGATCCGGCGTTTGTGCATTCTTCTTTTCGTGATATCTTTGCACACTTTCAGAAGGATACAGTAATCCAGTTTCCAGGTTTTATTTTCCTCCTCAAGAATTTCAAGGAAAGAAGGAGGCAAAAAGGTACCGTAAGTCGGATCCTTCCATCGGGCCAGCGCCTCTACAGCACAGATTTCCCCCGTCATAGAACGGACAATCGGCTGATACCAGACCTCAATCCAGTCTTTTTCAATCGCTTCATCCAGATGATCCGAAATGTAGCTTTTGAATTCAGGAACCGGTAAAATTTTACGTCCGACTTTTGATCTCATATATACCTCCGCATGCGGAGCCGAAGCATCGACTTATCGTTCCTTAGAGCAGTAACAACTTATACGTCACATTATACACTCTTTTCTGAAAATTTCAGAACGACTTTACCTCTGCGATGATCGCGTTACACGGCAATCGCATTCAACTGAAACATTCGCGGTATAATAAAAGCCACAGAAGCAATGTTTCTTACAATTGCTTCTGTGGCTTTCTCACAGGGGAAGAGGGAGTCGAACCCCCATTGACGGTTTTGGAGACCGCTTTCCTACCATTAGAAGATTCCCCTACTTG
>CAYYEB010000029.1:0-13713 GCA_964470725.1 uncultured Lachnospiraceae bacterium
GTTGTAAGCAGGCATATGACATTCGTATCATACCATTCTATATTAGATTTCTCAAGGAAATACTCAGTTCATACAAACTGTTACCTTTTCCACTGAAGTGAAAAAATAAATTCCACTCTATCTTAATTTTTGACACGATCCAGTCTGTACAGATCCGTCCTCCGCGCGCTGAGAATCGGCAGCTGCTCTCTCACAGATGCAACTTTATCAAGGTCTATGTCCCGAACCAGCATCCCGGGCTTTTCATCAAGTTCCGCAATTACATCTCCCCAGGGTGACGTAATGATCGAATGCCCGTAAGAATGATAAGAGGCATTCATATCTCTTGCAGGGGCGCAGCCGAACATATAAACCTGTGAGTCCACAGCTCGCGCCCTGAAATGCAGCTGCCAGTGTGCCGGTCCCGTCGTCATGTTAAAGGCGGCCGGAACAAAAATCAGTTCCGCTCCTTCAAGTGCCATCAGATGTGTCATCTCCGTAAATCGGATATCAAAACAGATCTCCACACCGATTCTGCCATATTCCGTATCGAGAACCGTCAGGTGATCTCCCGGCGTAAACGTGTCGCTTTCCTTAAAATACTGACCGCCCGGAATATTGATATCAAAGAGGTGCACCTTTCTGTGATTTCCGATTTCATGACCTTTACCGTCAAAAATATAGCAGCTGTTGTAAATCTTCCCGTTTTCCTTCTCCGGCATAGAGCCGCCAATCAGAAGAACCGCATTTTCCGCTGCCATCCGGGAAAGAGACTGCCATATCCTCCCACCTTTCGGTTCCGCATTTTTCACAAAAGAGGCATTGTCATACGGGCAGCAGAACATCTCGGGCAGAACCACGATCCGGGCCTTATCCTGCGCGGCCTGTCTCACATAGGACGCTGCAGTTGCTATATTTTTTTCCTTATCCGCCACAACCGGCATCTGAATGAGCGCAACTTTTATATTCCTCACCGATTTCACCTCCGTCTTACGGTCACGGACTGTTGTATATATGTTCCCAACCAACCGATCAATTTTTCCTATCATACCACGCCGTAACAGTAATCGTACTCTGTCTCTTTTCTTTTTCTCATATGCGAGTAAACTACATACTAATGATGATATGAAAGGAAGTAGCGGAACGCAATCATGCACAATTCATCCCAAGTTTCCCTGTCTTCTTATTTTAAGAAAGAAAAAAAGCTGCTGATCCTGACCTCCATCACCGGCATTATCTACAACGTCGGCATGGTTGCCGGTCCTCTCTTCGAGGGACAGCTGGCCCAGTATCTCTACGATATCTTAAAGGGCACGCGCAAGAGTCGGGACATCGTTCTCCTGTCTCTTGCCTATGTGATTGTCATCGCCATCGTGCAGATCGCAAGAGCCCTGAAGAGACTCTATGTCCGAAAATTTGCCAATAACGTGACCCGCTCCATGAAGGAAAGTATCTTCCATCATCTGGTTCACGAATCCTACACGGATATCCAGAAAGAAGATGCCGGCGCCGTCATGACCCGTGCCATTTCCGATGCCGAAGCCTGCGCGGAAGGGATGCGGAAGTTCACGACCGAGATCTTCGATACCGGCGTGGTCATGATCGCCTATCTGGCAATGCTGTTCTGGTTCGACTGGAGACTTACGCTCATCGTCATCTGTTTTCCGCCGATCGCTTATATTGCCTCTGCAAAACTCAAGAAAAAGGTTGTCTCCTCCACATCGGAAAGCCGCAAGGCAATGTCTGCCTTAAATAACGAAGCTGTCGATGCCGTGCGAAATGCCCTGACCTACAGAATTTACGGTGAGGACGACAACCGCTCCGTTTCCTACGAGAAGGCCCTCCGCAATTACGAGGAGAAAAATGTCCGGGCCGGTATCTGGCAGAACAGCCCTCAGCCGGTCTACTTTGTCATTTCCATGATCAGTGTCCTTCCGATTCTCTACTTCGGAGGCCGGAATGTACTCGGATCAGGGTGGACCGCCTGGACGATTGCTTCTTTTTCTTCATTTCTGTCCTGCTTCACAAAACTTGCGACAAAAAGTTCCCATGCGGCCAAATTATTTAACGCCGTTCAGAAAGCGCAGGTTTCCTGGCAGAGAATCAAAGGGTATCTGGAAAATGACGATACCACCGAGCAATCCCCGTCTCCTGCAGATCCCGCCCCTCTTCAGATGGCACATGTCAGTTTCTCTTATGCGGACGGTTCTTTCTCATTGCATGACTTAAACCTTACCGCTCACCCCGGTGATATCATCGGCATCACCGGAAAGGTGGCCTCCGGCAAGAGTACCTTCGGGAAGATTTTCCTGGGGGACTATCCCTATGAGGGAAGTATTCTGTACGGCGGAAAAGAAATCACTGATGCTGAAAAGCAAAACTTTATTTTTGCCTATGCAGGACACGATCCGGAGCTCTTCACCGGAACAATTGCGGATAATATCACATTCGGAAAAACTGATCCGGATCGTCTTCGGAAAGTTTTATCCGAAGTTCAGATCGATCAGGAGGTCAGTCCCGACACCATGGCCGGTATGGAAGGAAGCCAGCTCTCCGGTGGACAGCAGGCAAGAATCGCCCTTGCCCGTGCTCTTTACTCAAAGGCGCCGGTCCTCATTCTCGACGATCCTTTCTCCGCTGTAGATGGCGATACAGAGCGGAAAATCTTTGAAGCTTTCCGCAAAGAAGAGAGCAATCGAATTATTCTTCTGATCTCGCATCGCATTTCCCTCTTCCCGAAGATGGATCAGGTTGTATTTCTTACAGGTGGGTCAATGATATCCGGAAGTCATGAGGAACTGATGAAACAGAAGGATTACGCAGCTATCTTTACTTTGCAGAATGGTGACACAGATCATCAGGAAGTTCCATCTCAAAGTCAGAGTTTTCTTCCGAATGAACTCATCTGAAGTAATTCCCATCCTGCGCATCAGCGCAGGAGAAAGCGAACAGATTGTATGCATGAAACAGATTTGAAAAAAGTACATGAAACTGACCTGAAAAGAATCATTCTGAATGCGCTTCTTGCGCATAAGCTTCGCTCCC
Organism: uncultured Lachnospiraceae bacterium; assembly: GCA_964470725.1. Lineage (GTDB taxonomy): Bacteria > Bacillota > Clostridia > Lachnospirales > Lachnospiraceae > Chordicoccus. The sequence goes on from CAYYEB010000029.1 coordinate 3,025, forward strand.
TTGCGGCTCTCATCTCCATTATTGCGTCCATTATTCTCGAAGTCCTTCCGCCGCTCATCCTCGGCCGGGCCGTGGATACCCTGACCGGCAATAAGGAGATCTCTTTGCTGCTTGCCCTCGGATATTTTCTTATGCTGGCACTTTCAGGACTCGCGGATTCCTTAAGAGAAGGCATGATCGTCGCCGTCGGTGAAGGACTGACACACGCGCTGCGCACCGCCATGATGAACAAACTGCATCGTCTCCCCGCTTCTTATTTTACAGAACACGAAGCCGGAGAAACCGCTTCCATCCAGGTCAATGACGTCGATGCCATTGAGGACATGTTCTCCTCCGGTATTGTCTCTATGATCACGGATCTCGGAACCGTGATTTCCATCCTCGTAGTCGTTTTTACGAAGAGCCGCGGTCTTGGCATTCTCCTTTTGATTGCGCTCCCTCTTCTCGCTCTTTTTACGGCGCATATACAGAAAAAAATGCTCGCGGCCCATACACAAAACAGAAAGGCCACAGCCGATGCAAGCGGCATCCTTCCCGAGACCATGCACACCATCCGTTCTCTTCATGTCTACCATGCCGAAGACTTTGCAGAGCATAGATATGACAGGGCCATTCAGAACAGTTTTCAGGCCATTGAACACACCAACTTCTACGATGCGATCTATTCCCCTGTCATTCTGACGGTCAGTGCGGCCGTCATCGGAATCATGATGAGCCTGTCCGGCCAAAGCGGTGCCTTTCGAAGCTGGTTCGGCATGTCCGTCGGAACCGCTGTGGCACTGATTGCCTACGTAAACAGCATTTTCACTCCCCTTTCTTCCATCGGAATGGAAATACAGACTGTCCAGGCTGCCGCAGCCGGCTGGAAACGGGTCCAGACCTTCTTAAATGAAAAAGAGCTTCCGCAGATTCCCTCAAAAGCAGAAAATGCGAAAGCTCCCTGTGCGATTTCTCTCAAGGATGTCTCCTTCTCCTACGATGACTCCCATCCGGTTCTCAGCCATATTTCCATGACTATCCGGAAAGGAGAATTTGTCACCCTAACCGGCCGGACCGGTATCGGAAAGTCCACACTATTTAAACTCCTTCTGGGACTTTATGAACCGCAACGCGGTGACATTTTCATTGAGGGAATCCGTCCCCGGGAATTCAGCGACGCGGCAAGGCGCAAAACCATCTGCTGTGTTGAACAGAAAGTCATTCCGGTTCCGGGGACCATCCGGGATCAGATCACTCTCAGCAATCCGACGTTTCAGGATGAAGAAATCTGGAAGGCCCTGGAAACGGCCGGATTAAAAGAGACCGTGGCCGCCCTTCCCGATCAGCTCGATACTCCTTATAAGGACTCCATCTTTTCCCAGGGCCAGAAACAGCTTCTCATGATCGCCAGAGCGGTCGTATCCGATCCGGAGATTTTACTTCTCGATGAAATCACGGCCGGCCTTGACAGCGCCACGGAAAAACTCGTACTTGAAGCCCTCGAAAAGGCTTCCGAGCACCGTACCGTGCTGTCGATCTCACACCGGCTCTCGGAGGTCATGCCGGGACGGATCGTGGAGCTAAAGTGATAGTGTGTTAGGCGGAACAACAGGTCATGATCTGGGACCCGTCAATTAATAAGAGTCAGGATCCAATCGAAAAAAGAACCGGGAACGCATCCCTGCCATTCCCGGTCCTTCCTGAATTCTTTTGCATCACTGCTTATGAATTCGCCTTTTTGTTTCTTTTCTTTTTGCGTATTCCCCTGATAATCACGAAAGCTCCCGCGGCTGCCACCACCGCAATGATGACAATGTTCCGAACAATCCGTCCCATGCTGCTGCTTTCTTTTACCGCAAAGATCACTGTATAGCTTTCCGCTTCAGCGGTTCCGCCTTCCGTCAATATGTCAGACTTTTTATCGATCTGAAATGTAAGGTATTTCCCGAACTCACCCGTCTTCACCTTCGTCTTCCGGCCATCGCGAATCACATAAACCGTTGCATCCGTCGATTCATCCGGTGTCAGATATCGGACCTCATGGGTTTCTTCCCCGTCATCCGGGATCGTCATCTGCCAGCGCTCCGTTTCTCCTGCCTGAGCCTTCAGTTTTTTCAGGCCAAGAAAATCTTTTTCCTTGAACCTGCCTGCGGCTTCGGCAACTGCCGGCCCCGATTTTCTGGTTTTATCGGAAGAAAGCAGCGTATTGATTCGGGAATATTCAGCCGTAATTGTCTCATCCGACACAATCCGACTGTAATCCGTGCGGCTCCATTCGCCGTAAAATCCCTCTTTATCCGGAACTTCCGGAAGCTGCTCCTTCGGAACACTGTCTCCGTAACCGACATGCAGCGTTTTCACAACCGCATCATCATCTGTACAAAACGTCAGTGTCAGCTGTGTGAAACGATTTTCCATACCGTTCTCATTATCTGCAGTTCCGGACAGATCCTTTACGGCATTTCCGTCGGCAAGATATTTTGCGGAAAGATCTTCGTAGGACTGTCCTTCCGCAATGCCGGCGTAACTGACACCGTTTATGCCATAAATTTTCGTAGAATAATAATAATTCCGGTACACATCTGCGGCATTCACATTTTTGACTCTGCCCGCAATGGCTCCCGTATACTCTTTGGTATCCACAGCATTGACCATTGCATAGTTGTCATGAAGATCCACACCGTAGCCGGCAATGCCGCCGACATACTTTTTCCCCGAAAGGTCGCACTTTGCAAGTGTATTTCGTACAAGCCCCGTCGTATATCCGGAAACGCCGCCGACATAATTGCTCTCACTGCTCAGATTGCCGAAATTTCTGGAAGAGGCAACGAGTCCCATTTCCATCTGACCGGAAATGCCTCCGCTGTAGCTTCCCCGTGCTCCAACCGTTCCGTTATTGGTACAGTTGTCCACAATACATTTCATCCGGAAAATATAATTGAGCGACGTATCTCCCGTTGTTTTAATGTCCGTCTCCGGATCGAGACTGTATTCAACGCCCATCATTCCGACAATGCCGCCGACATTTGTATCCGCCTCGACATCGCCGTTATTCATGCATTCCGTTGCCCGTCCCTCACTGGTTTCCCGGATATTTTCATCCGATATATCCTCAACGGATCTGTCATCTCCCGGATTTTCCGCATCCTTTGCCGCAGCCTGCAGCGTCTGGCTGATCGTGTGAATCTGTGCCGTAATCGCCCTCAAACTGTCCGTTCCTTCGCCCGTCACAGTGGTCAGATCCGAATTCAGCCCGTTCATTTCATTTTCGATTCCGCCCAGGGACTGATACAGGTTATCTGCGTTCTGTTTCAGCGTGTCACTGACTCCGTTCACCTGAAGGTCCAAAGACGCCAGTGAATCAAGCGCATCGGTCAGTTCTCTCGAAACATCCGGATAATTGTTCAGAACATCTTTCAGTGTCTTAACTGAGGAACTGACACCGTCCGTATTCTTAACTGCGTCCAGATACGGACGCACCGTATTCAATGAAGATACTACGGAATCCAGGGCAGACGACTCTGCAGTGAGCGCATCGGCCAGAGTCTTCGTCACGGAATCCGCCTTTCCTGCAATATCATCGGCCGTATCCGAAAGTTCCGCCCTGTTCGCGTCAAGTACGGACTGAAACGCCTCCTGGTATGCCTTCCAGGACCCTATCACATCGCCAATGGTCTGATCCGGCACTTTTATTTCAGACAGAGCTTCCCGGATTTTCTCTTCCTTCGTCGCAGGATTTAATTTATCCTTCAGGTCGTTCTGCAGTGTATTGACCGAATCCCGAAGTGAACTCAGGTCAGTTCTGTGAAAGTTCCCGGTCCGGATATTTTTTCGGATCGTATTGAGATCAGACTGAACCTTCTGAAACTCTCCATTCAGTGTATCTCTGGCATTTTTTACCTGCTGATAAAGATTTTCAATAAAGTTCTTTCCATTTTCCACATCAGATCCGACCCGCGCATACATCTGATTGACCGCATCCGCAATCCGCCCATAGGCATCCTCAATTTGCTGAAAGTCGGTGCGCACCTTTGAAAGAATCTGTTCCGTCGTCAGGGAAGTATTGTTCATATCCTGCGAAAGATTCGTAAGACCCGTCTGAATGGCACGGGTTGCATCCTGAAATGAATTCCAGTCCGCATTCAGCTCTTTTTTATCTTCCTCACTGATGTTCATTCCATTCAGATAAGAAGAAAGAGATGAAGACATCTGTCCCGCAGCACTCTGCACGTCTTTCAGAAAACGATTCACTTCATCTGCGGTCTTTGAAAATCCGGACAGTGAATTTTTTACCGTATTCGCCGCATTCGCCACAGATGAGGCCGCATGATCTATATCTTTCGCACTCTCATCCGCCAGAGTCTTCGCCGCATCTTTTGCTGTACCGGTAAGCGTATTCATCGAATTCAACCGACTCTCAAGCTTTGAAGAATTACTGTCCGTCTGATCCATAGCCTTATTGACCAGATTATTCAGATCATCCAGCTGTCCATCCAGATCATCCAGTGATTGTTTTGTAAAATCCACGGCAAGGTACGGCTGCATTTGTCCTGCGATACCTCCGGTATCCTTGCGCCCGTACACGGTTCCGTTATTGACATTATTCTGAAGGAATCCGGAGCTTCTTCCAACGATACCTCCAACGTTATATCCGACATGTTCGTATCCGATCGTTGCATTGTTCGTGCATGACGTGACCACGCCCGAGGAAAAGCCGGCGATTCCTCCCGTATCCCCATTGGTCTCCAGATTCTCGGAATTCAGGATATTTCCGCTCTGCACCGCATCATCCAGCGTTGAAGTCAGTTCGCTTAGTGACATGGTCGTATCCCGGTATGTCGTATTGACCTTCATGTCATTTCTGCACTTACTGACCGTTCCTTCGTTATATCCGACAATGCCTCCGGAGGCGGCTTTTCCCGTCAGTGATCCCTCCGCACTGCATTGAATAATCGAGCCGTACCGGTCATTGTAACCTGCAATGCCTCCAAGCTCTCTGTCCGCACTGATCGTTCCGTCAAAGGAGCAGTTTTCGATGCTGCCGTAATTGCATCCGGCAATGCCTCCAAGTCTTCTCTGTGTATTTTTCGGAGAAATCTTTCCCTTTACCTTCAGATTCAGAACTTTTCCGGAACGGCGGATTGTTCCGAAAATTCCGGTGCTGTCCACCTCTTTTGAAATCAGAACGCCCTTTATGGTATGGCCGTTTCCGTCGAAGATGCCTCCGAAACTTTTCACCGGCTCAAATTCTTCTCCATTAAAGTTCAGATCTGTATCCAGTACCGCCTTTTTGTCCGTCGACCAGGTATCGGTACGGCAGTTCTCCGCAAACTTGTTAAAATCAGTCACACTGCTGATCCTGACCGTCTCATACTGATTTACTGAGACAGCCTTTGTGTCCACGTCGGAATCTTCTTCCGGGGTATCCCCTTCGTTCTGCTCTGACGAATTCGAGCCGGAACCCGATCCGTTCTGTCCGTTTCCTCCTGCTGCATTTTCTGCTTCGGACCCACTGCTGTTTCCATTTCTTCCGGAAAGAATCCTGTCCAGATCATCATTTACCAGATTTTCCGTCTGCTGCTGCAGGTCCGTCACGGACGATGCTTCCGCCAGGATCGGAGTAAGGGAATCGACGGCCAGGATAGCCGCCACGGTCATTGCCAGTAATTGTGTCTTTTTCATCAGGCATCCCCTCCCTTCTCTTCCCCATTGCCGGGCGAATCCGGGGTTTCATGTTCCTGCCTATTTTCTTTATCTTCCAGCTTTTCTTCGTCCTTCATCTTGTCAATATTTCCGGACACGACAACCGCGTTGACATCGCCCTTCACAATGGCGTTCATAGAACCGACGACCGTACCATTGATCGTTCCGCGAATCGTACCGTTTACCAGTATCGTTCCCCGCTCCGATCTTGTCCGCACCGGACGATATACCTCAAAGGCCGTGGCACTGATCAGCTTGTCTCCCGCTACGAGAAGAGCCGGCAGAACGAACATAACCAGAACTACGGAAATCGTCGTTCCTCTGGCCAGGCACTGACCGATGCTGGCGATGCAGGCATCCGATGTCATCTGGCCGATAAACAGTCCTGAGAAAATCATGATTGATCCGGAGGTAATAATCGTCGGAAATGCATTATTTACGGCGTCAATAATTGCTGTCTTTCTGTCTTCCTTCCCCCGCACTTCCTGATAGCGGCTGGATATGACAATCGCATAGTCGATATTTGCACCCATCTGAATGGAACTGACAATCAGCTCACTCATGAAGAACAGTTTTTCATGCGCAACCGTCGGCCAGCTGAAATTGAGGAAGATCGATCCCTCAATTACCAGAATCTGCAGAAGAGGCATTCCCACAGACTTAAAGGTAAAGAGCAGAATGATCAATACGAACAGAATCGAAACAACGCTGACGACGATATTGTCTCGTGCAAAGGAATCGCGAAGATCCCGCTCCGATGTGGAATTTCCCACCACATAGACATTTGATCCTTCGTAGTAGGACTGTGCCAGGTTGTGAATATCATTTACCGTATCAAAGGTCTTTGCATTCACCTCCGGAAGCGGTACCGAAAGATAGCACAGAATCCGATCGTATTTCTTCCCTTCCAGCTGTTTTCTTCCGTTGCTGATCTGGGTATAGGCATCGTCCAGCGTTTTCTGTGTGGAAGCATCCAGGCTGACATATCCCTCATCCGATTTGTCATGAAGGAAGATCAGCATATCCATCAGCATGACCCGATAGGAAGAGATACCGCCGATGATTCTGCCATACTCTTCATGATCCGCTGCATAAGCTGAATACAGAATTTCCGCGACCTCATAGTCCAGATTCATAAGTTCCGAAAAACGCCGCGGAGTCAGCTTATCCGTAAGCACGTAATCCCCCAGGGCAGCCGTATTGGCCAGACCCTGGCAGTAATCCACGTCATCTCTTGCTTCAAGATCCTTGATGAGCTTCGCTTCCGTCTCATAATCGCCATGCGGAATGACCACCGCCTCCATATTTTCGGACCCGAACGTACCGTTTATCAGCTTATCCGCTCTCTGATACTGGTTCATCACAGGCGTAGGCATCTCGCTGTAGCCGTATACATACGGGCATTTACTCTGCAGAATCGTTGCTCCGATAAAGACCAGAACGAAAATAATCGGAATCATAAAGCGGGCGCGGTAGGCAAACCTGCCGACTCCCGTAATCTTCGGAACGAGATTTTTGTGCTGCGTCTTTTCCATTCTCTTGGAAAAAAGCACAAGAAGTCCCGGCATCAGCGTAAATACGGTGAGCAGTGACAATAAAATGGCTTTGATCAGAACCCGTCCCAGATCCGCCCCGATCTTATACTGCATAAAGACCATGGCAAAAAGACCCGAAATTGTCGTCAGAGAACTGGACAGAATTTCCGGAATTGCCTTCGAGAGCGAAACCACCGCCGCATCATGTGTGTCATACCCGTTGGCCTTTTCTTCCTTGAAACGATTGACGAAAATAATCGCGTAGTCAATAGACAATGCCAGCTGAAGAATGGACGACACTGAATTTGAAACAAATGAGATCGTTCCAAACATAAAATTCGTTCCGGCATTGACGATCATAGATGCAAGAAACGTAATGACAAGGACCGGTATCTCACCTGTGGACTGGCTCGTAAAAAGGAGCACGGCAAGCACGACTCCGGCAACCAGAACCATAATCCGGTTAATTTCGGTGTTGATGACCTCCGCCTGCTGATTTCCCATGTCCGTATGCACGTGCAGATCATAGTCGGACAGCTTCTTCTCCACATTCTGCAGGGCATCCATGGCGCGGTCGTCATCCTCGTCATAGTTAAATGTCACATTAAAAAGCGCAGACCCGTCATTATAATGTTTGACAAAATCTTCCTGATCCGCATCCTTTGTCGTAAATGCGACACTCTGCACGCCATCCATCTTTTCAATCCGGCTCTGCAGCTTTTCGGCGTCATCAAAGGAAATATTGGCCACCATGATCTTCGCGGAACCAAACGTCGTAAACTGTTTGTCCATCAGATCCACGCCCTGCCGGGTTTCTGTCGTCTCCGCCAGATAATCCGACAGCGAGTTATCTACCTTGACCCAGCCGGCCGAGAAAAATGAAAAAATAATTGCTATCGCGTACAGCAGGAAGAAGAGCATTCTTTTATCGACGATAAATGACGCAACATGCATCATCGCTGAATTCTCTTTTTCAGGCTTTTTTTCCTCCATCGCAGGACCTCTTCCCTTTCCTAAATCACGAACCACAGTATTACTGTTATAGTAACATGTCTGAATCGAAAATCCTCTCTACAAAAGCATGTTTTTGTGTTTCTCGGAAGAGGTTTCATGCACACAAATTGGTATATGTTTATTATCTGCCTTGTCCGATTCGCATTCATTTGCAGCTACTGTTTGGATGTGCTCAAGGTTGACATTTCAAATGAATCGCACCAACGGATTATTCATTCCGTCGCTGCCGCTGCCGGTGAGAAATAGGCTTGAAAATTCCCATTTTATCCGTAATAATGAACCGTAAGTTCTCCATTTTCTGCGCATTGAAAGGGAGGGATTTGCATGGCGGAAACAAAGTCCGAAATCAATTATCGGCCTACAATTTATGCCTGTTTTCTGGGCTATATTCTGCAGGCTGTCGTCAATAACTTTGTACCTCTTCTCTTTCTGCATTTTCAGTCGGAATTTGATATTCCTCTGTCGCAGATCACACTTTTAATTACGTTTAATTTCGGGATTCAGTTGTTTATTGATCTGATTTCCACAACCTTTGTAGACAGAATCGGCTATCGGGCATCCATGATTTTGGCAAATGCCTCTTCCATCTTAGGATTTGTCCTTCTGACATTTCTGCCGAATGTGCTTCCGAGTGCCTTTGCCGGGATTTTAATCTCTGTCATGATCTATGCCATCGGCGGGGGACTCACCGAAGTTCTGGTCAGTCCGATTGTGGAAGCCTGCCCGACAGATAATAAGGAAGCGGCCATGAGTCTTCTGCACTCCTTTTACTCCTGGGGATATGTGACCGTCGTTCTGCTCTCGACGATTTTCTTTGCGACAGTCGGCATCGATCACTGGCGTATTCTGGCCCTTTTATGGACCATTGTACCAATTGTGGATCTTCTCATGTTCTGTAAGGTACCGATTGCTCCGCTCATCGAAGAGGGCGAGGAGGGAATGCATATCAGAGACCTTCTGAAGAGCGGCATTTTCTGGATTCTCATGCTCATGATGTTCTGTGCCGGCGCAAGCGAGCAATCCGTCAGTCAGTGGGCCTCCACCTTTGCGGAAAAAGGTCTCGGCGTCACGAAGTCACTCGGCGACCTGATGGGGCCGATGTTCTTTGCGGCCATGATGGGCATCTCCCGTGTAATCTTCGGCAACTTCGGCGCAAAGATGGATCTGAGGAAGTTCTTTTCCTTCTCTGTAGTTCTCTGTCTTGTCAGTTATCTTATGATCGTCTTCATTCCGCATCCGTTTTTAAGTCTTCTGGGCTGCGGTCTGTGCGGTTTCTCCGTAGGCATCTTCTGGCCGGGAACATTCAGTATTGCGGCCGGAGCGATCCGAAACGGCGGGACTGCCATGTATGCCCTCTTTGCTCTGGCGGGAGATCTTGGCTGCGGAGGCGGACCCACCTTTGCCGGCGCCGTGGCTTCCGCATGCGGAGATAATCTCAAGATCGGAATCGGCGCCGCCATCATCTTCCCGATCCTCATGGCGGTCGGACTGATATTGGAGATTAGGGCAACCAAGAGAAAAAGCTTAGAGTAATATCATAATTTCTATGCAGTCAAAACGAGCGGAACTGTGCCACATGTTTTCTGATCATTTGCCAAAGGAGCCGGAAGATCGTGAGAACTTAGCGATTGACAAGCGCTTTTTGCGCTGTCAGAGCTTAGTTCGAACAGCTGATGGGGACGACGCAGATCAGAAAACATGTGGTCAGGCCGCGACCGCTACCAATTCCTGTTACCGGCTCAGATGATCTTCCAACCACTCCTTCAGTACAACCGCATTGTTATGCTCCGTATCCTTCGCTCCGAAAAGCAAAGTCACTGTTCCATCCGTTTTTGAAAGTTTCTCTGCGAAATCAGCCGCCTTCGGATTCTCATCAAGTTCCTCGTGATACCGCCTCCGGAACTCCTCAAATCGTTCCGGAATATGACCATACCATTTTCGAAGTTCCTTGGATGGCGCGAGATCCTTCTCCCAGGAATCGATTTTTGCCTTTTCCTTTGTCAGTCCCCGTGCCCAGAGACGATCCACAAATATCCGTTTTCCATCATCTGCTGACGGTACCTCATAGATCCTTTTTATCTGTAGTTTCATTTTATTGCTCCTTTTAACATTCCAATGCGATCATTACATTACTCCAGGCCCGTCCTTTTTCTGTCCCACTTTGCCATCCTGTCAAATGCAGCATACTGCATACAGCGGAACAATCTTTTTTCCATCTTCAAACGCAAAGTTCTTACCTGAAATTCGAATCGCATACGCGGGATCATACTGTTTCATATAATAATCCAGACTCTTTGACCTTACACGATCTGCAGCCTTTACCTCCAAGGGTATGACATCCCTGTCAAGAAGGACTACAAAATCCACTTCTGCATTCGTCTTTTCTCTCCAATAATATGGTCGATATCCGTTTGATTTCAACTGACAGCAGACATAGTTTTCTGTCATACCGCCTTTG
>CAYYEB010000030.1:0-13018 GCA_964470725.1 uncultured Lachnospiraceae bacterium
TTTTGACATTTCTCTTGTGGAAGACGGTTTTAAGCAGGGTGCAAAAGCCATCATCGTCTGCAATCCTTCCAATCCGTGCGGGAAGGTCTTTTCACGTGAGGAACTCGAAGCAATCGGCCGTCTCGCTATAAAATATGACGCTTTTGTTGTCACCGATGAAGTCTACGAGCATATGGTTTATGCACCATACCACCACACCTGCATGGCCTCCCTCCCGGGCATGGCAGGGCATACAATTACCTGTAACTCCCTGTCCAAAACCTATTCCATGACCGGCTGGAGACTCGGCTATCTGATCGGTCCGGAGGATGCCATCGAGGGCGCCAAAAAAGTGCATGATTTTCTGACCGTCGGAGCCGCGGCTCCTCTGCAGGAAGCCGCTGTGGTCGGCCTCAATTTCCCTCAGAGCTACTACGATGACCTGCTGGCTCTGTATACACATAAAAAAGAATATTTCCTGAGCGGTCTTGACCGAATCGGGCTGAAACACAACAATCCGCAGGGCAGTTACTTCGTTCTCGTTGATATCCAGGAGTTTTTGGATCTTCCCCAGTTTCAGGGATACACGGACCTGGAGTTCTGCGAATGGATGATCAAAAACATCGGTGTCGCCGCCGTCCCCGGATCCAGCTTCTTCCGTGAAAATGTCAATCACCTGATCCGGCTGCACTTTGCTCGACAGGATGAAACATTGAAGGAAGCCCTCATAAGACTTGAAAAGCTTGAAAATCTCTGCTGAGAACTCCCGATTCGTCAGTTCTTTTCTCTTTTTCCGTAATGATTCCTTTACGGCTCTTTCTGAAAGGTTCTGTATCGAAAAGCGGCATCAAAGCAGCTTTCGATACAGTGCCTCGACTTCTTCGAGGGTCGGTTCTGCTGCGGAAGCACGCATATTGCGATTGTCAAAGGACTCCTTGGCAATACCCCTGATATCATCTTCGGTGCCGCCGATTTCCGTCAATGTAGTTCTGAGGCCGAACTCCTTTTTGAATGCATCAATCTGTGCCGCAAGATCATCGGCATCTTTGAATCCAACGTTTTGAGCGAGTTCATTGATGTACGGCTTCTTCTGTGCAGCGAGACGAATCCAGGAAGGCAGCGTGAAAGCACAGGCTTCGCCATGCGGAATGTGATAGTGTTCGGAAATGACCGGAGCGCAGGCGTGGCTTGCAGAGGTGCCGATCTGCGAAAAAGCAAATCCGGCAATGAGGCTGGCTTCAGACATTTCTCTTCTGGCATCCGGATCATTATCCTCGACAGCGGACTTAAGATTAGCAAAGATCATTCTCGCGGCTTTGACGGCAAGGGCCTCGCAATAAGGATTGAGCCTTGAACTTGTCAGTACGTCCATGGCGTGAGCCAGCGCGTCCAACCCGCTGATGGCAGAACTGCGTTTCGGGCAGGTATAGGTCAGAACAGGATCGACAATGGCCGTTTTTGCGTAAAGAAGCGGACTCATGATGCCGCCCTTTCGGTCATGAACTTTGTCTGTGATGCCGGCGGCCGATGTGACCTCACTTCCGGTACCGGCCGTTGTCGGCAGGAAGATCATCGGAAGAGCATTTGTATAAGAAGCCCCATTAAGAAGCTGCTCTCCGGTCAGATGTTCGGCTGCGGCCACAGCCACGCTCTTGGTGCAGTCCATGGTACTTCCGCCGCCAAGAGCAATCAGAACGTCCGCTTTTGCGTTTTCCACCAGGGCTTTGTTATTGTCGATATTCTGAACGGTCGGATCCGGTTCGATGTCACCGCTGATACCAACAATTCTTCCGTTACTCGCATCGGCGATCTTCTTGGCAAGGCCATTCTTCTCGAGAAAAGCATCACAGAGCAGAAAGGCTTTTTCATATCCCTTCGAGGCAAGAACATCCCCGATTTTCATAGCTTCATGCTCGCCGAAGATCACTTCGACCGGCTGATAGATTCTAAACATATTGATTCACTCCCTTTGTAAGTATGACGAATAGATCGATATCTACACTATAAAAGAAGCTTTACGAACAAAGTGTTGCCTTTCTTCCCGGAAAACGAACAAATTGGTTTATTCACCCGTATAGTGGAGGAGCCGAAAACTGATGAGCAGATCAAAGAGCGTTTCGGGATCGAGCGGATCCTGAAAGTCGATCCCGGTGACCTGGCTGATACCGTGAAGACGACGGATAAAGGTTGATCGGTGAACATAGCATTTCTCAGCGGCCTTTGATACGTTAAATCCCGAACAGATCAGTTCCCACACAAGTCTGACATCATCGGTATTTTCCTTTTCATCTTTTTTAATGAGCTTTCTTAAGCCCGGATGGCAAAAGTCTTCGTCCGGCATTTCCCGATTCAGTACATCCATAATATAGTCCACATGGCAGGAGCTGAAAAATACACAGCGCGTTTCCTTATTTGCCGTTTCATGCGGTAGAGCAAAGACTGCCTGGCGATACCCATTTTTCAGGTTGGACACGGATACGGGAGAGCTGACGCCGATGGCCAGCGGCCACATGGCAGTCGTCGACAGAATTTTCTTGCGGTAATCCGTTTCATTTTCCGGAGCAGCCGAAACAAAAATGATCGTTTCACCTTCGGAAATAGCACAGGACATATGAAACTTCTGCTCCAGAAGATTGGACAGATAGGGACGAATCATCCGGAAGGACTGCTGGCCGGAAAGACTGATGACGGTGACCCTGAAGAGTTCATGTTCATTCCAGTGGTAGCGATCGAAAATGAGGGGAATATCGCCGGAGCGATCCCGTCTTCCTGTCAGAAGATCGGCCATCAGCTTGTGGAGGCTGTCATTGCCGCGGCTGAGCATGACGTCATCGGCATAGGAAAGAAACGCGCTCATAAGGTAGCCTGCCAGGTGAAGAAACAGAGCACGGATACCGGGTGTATCTTCCCTGACATCGCTTAAAACGCGGCCCAGATAGTTTCCATTCTGAGTAATATTGATGCAGAGCCGGGTGACATTCTTCTGATGGGAAGGATAGGTGTAAATACCCGTGGCGGAAGAAGTCTTCTGAAATTCCGGATCGTTCAAAAGCTCATTGGCGCGGCTGTCGGAGATCCGGTCATTTTGAGGACGCTCACCGGAAGGCGAGAGGGGATACATATCCTTTGTCATGCCGATAATCTTGAATTCATGGTCAATGAGGCAGAACGGATACGGATAGATTTCCCGACCGACGGAGAAGAGCTGATAGAAATGGTAGGAAGAAAGAGTATTTTCTTTCAGTTCCTGATCCCATTTCTGAAGGCGCAGCAAGAGAGCATAGAAGCTGTAAAGAACCGACAGCGGCTCATCGTCGGTGACCAGCTCGAAAAGGTCAACTGCAAACTCAGGGAGATCCTGCGGCGTCTTTGAAATCAGCACAAAGGCGGATTGTTCAGCGTCATTGATGATCTGACCGGCATCGGAACAGACATATAAGGTATGAGCATTGGCTGTTCCGTCGGCCAGACGCACGTCCTGAATTTCCAGATCGGATTCATGGGCGACGCGGACCTGAGAAAGAGAAGCGATACCCTGTCCGGCATTTTCGGACGAAGTATGGCCTTTGGCATGTCTTTGCATCAGTGAGATCAGTATTGACGTTGTGACTTTCATAGCGGAGCCTCCGATCGGACGGTTTGTTGCATTTTAAATAAGATAATACGACATTGTGTAATAATAGTTTCAGTATAATGAAGGTATAAAAAAAGAGCAACCAGGAAAGGAAAATGCCATGACGGATTATGAAAAGATCATTACACTTGTCAACTGGGAAAGACAGACAAGGGTCAGATATTTATTCGATGATTTAAAGAAATGCTATTTTGATGATGCTACTGTCACCACCAGCTGGTCAAAAGGAGCGGCTAAAAATTATATTAACGGCAGTCAGGGAAGAAAGCCGGATACCGAACATCCGATTCTGAACAGGACCGGAAATCCGATTGTCCATCAGAATGGAAAGCGGGCTTATGTGGAACTGCCTTCGACCACAACCCGCTGGATTCAGGTCAATGGCAAAGAAGCAGTATTGATTTCCTACATGCGACTGATCTACAGTGTAGAGTGTCGGGACGACGAGTGGAAGATCGTCGATATGTGCGCCATCAACGAAGGCGATACACTGAATCCGGTTGTAGCCGGTGAGGATCTCCAGATTGACCACGAGGAGCTGAAAAAGTTCAGACACGCCTATAGGAATCTGGCCTATGTTCGGAAACTGAGGGGCATCCATATGAGCGATGATCTTCTCGGCATTGACCGTCCTGAAGAAGTAGCCAAGCTCTATGAGCAGAAGGAAGAATGGCTGAAAGAAGGCTGAATCAAATAAAAATAAAAAACACCAGGAGCCTGACAGCCGGCATTGCCGGTCGTCAGGCTTTTTTGTGTCAGAAAATCAAAAATCCCACCGGAAGAAGGGGAGTTTCTTCCGGCGGGAATAGAAGGAGTCATGCTTCTTTATGAAAACTTTCAGTTTGCCTTGATACCGAGCTTTTCAGCTTCTTCACTCAGATACTGTTCCAGAGTTCTCGGTTCGTGATCGAGCAGATGGCGCAGTGTCCAGTTGCAGCCGTCCCAGCCCCATTTATCATAAGAGGTTCTGATACGGTTGAAGGCCTCGCGGGAGTAACTGTCTCCGCCGTGGAAGTAAGACGGCCAGTATTTCTCCTGGAGTTTCTCATCGCAGTACAGTGCCTTGATCTCCTTACCTGTAGCATCACTCATCATCTGGGCAACTTCGATGGCGCTGACAGTCTGGTTGCACAGATCGAAAGAGCCATGGTTGAATTCCTTCGGATTGTCAAGAACCTTCAAAATCACATCGGCCTCATCTCTGGCATCCAGCCAGGACATCTTCTTGTCGATCGGAGAATAGTTCGGGAACAGGCCGAGATCATAGAACTGCTTCAGAAAAATGTTATGGTGATAAGCCGCCGGGCGAAGGACTGTCCACATCATTTCCGGATGCTCATAGCCTCTGTACATCAGATGGCGCTCCACATTTTCCTTCATCTTATGATGAACCTTGTAATCCAGGTTGACGACCAGAACGGAAAGATCAATGAACTGCTTGACACCGTTGCGGATAGCGGCGTCGATTGCCATCTTCCCCATCTTGTCCTCAATATAGGTGAACTGCGGCGGAATGTAAACGACCTGATCGATACCGGTCATGGCACGGTCCAGATCTTTTTCATTGGATCCGTCACCGGTCATAGCCTCCTTAGCCTGGCCATTGGCGACATATTCATTGACTTTGTCGCTGATATCGAAAGCGCGGACTTCTTTGCCATGAGAAGTTAAATAAGGAACAATCTGTCTGCCGACACGGCCGGCTGCACATGTTACAAGAACCATTTGGAATTTCCTCCCTGATTTATAAAATAAATATCTTTTGTGATCTCTGTTACTGAATCCTATTATAGGGAAATGCGATACACATTCTGTTGTATGATCGTCCATTATATGCAACATATTGTGCAAAACGAATCTTCTATAGTAAAGGAAAAGATAGGGAGGTGTTCTATGCAAATCGATCAGGGAATAGGCGGACTTCAACTGGTCTACCATTTCAAGCAAAGGGAATTTTATCACATGCCGGCACTCCTCTGGAATGAACAGGATGTCGTCCTTTGTGATACCGGAATGCCGGCTCTTCTGCCGCAGCTGAAGGAACAGATGAAAGAACTGGGCATCCCGTTTGAAAAGATCACAAAAATCATTGTCTCTCATCACGATATCGACCATATCGGAAACTTACGGCAGATTAAGGACGAGCTTCCGCAGGTCAAGGTATATGCCACAGCTATTGAGAAGCCATACATTGAGGGAAAGCTTCCTCCTGTCAAACCTTTGGAGAATACCATACGAAATGCACCGGAGGATCAGCATAAAGATTTTGACGGGCCGTTTGATGTGCCCGTGGACGTCATTGTAAAGGGCGGAGATGTCCTTCCTTTCTGCGGAGGCGTTGAGATTATCGACACCCCGGGTCACTCTCCGGGACAGATCAGCCTGCTGCATCAGAAGAGCCGCACCCTCATCACGAATGATGCGGTCTGCTTTCTTCAGGGAAAAGTTATTGCTCCATTTAACAGTCCGGATATGGAACAGGTGTATGCATCCATTAAAAGGCTTGCCGAAATGGATTATGATCAGGTTCTCTTCTACCACGGCGGTTTTCAGGCCGGAGACATTCATCAGAAAATCAAAGACTTCGCGGAAAGCCTGCCTTCCAAAGAAAGCGGTTTTAAGAATTAATTCGGCTTCAGAAATGGCTTGTTTTTCGCTGTGTATCACTTTGTTTTTTCTTCCAGCAGATCCTGCTCCTCCTCTTTGAACTGCTCCCGGAACTGACGCGGCGACTGACCGCAAAGCTTTCGGAAGAGACGGCTGAAATAGAGCGGATTGTCATAGCCCACAAAGGACGCGATTTCCTGCACACTTTCATTTGTCGTCTCAAGAAGGATCTGGGCATTGGATATCCGAAGCGACAGAATATACTGATTTGGCGTATGGCCCGTATATTTCTTAAAGCTTCGGATAAACCAGCTGATACTCATTCCCCGCTTTGCGGCATACTCCTCGATACTGATCCTCTTCGTATAATTTTCATGAAAATACGCCACCGCATGTTCCATCTCATCTGCGAGAAACTGATTCTTCGGTGCGGCATGCTCCTGATCAAGTCTGTGAAGCATGATAAAAAGCTCCTTCAGATACAAAACCAGAAGTTCTTCATTGTCCGGAAGATTTCCCCGCCGTTCGCGTATCATCTTCTGAAAAAGATTCTTATACTCCACGGAAGTTCCCGTATACATCACATGCTTCCCATTCCGGAACCCGTACCGGCGCAGAAGATTCGTCACATCCTTTCCCGTAAAATGCACCCAGTACACTTCGGTTTTGTCCACTCCGTAATAGTAATACCGCTGCTCCTCCTTCGGACGATACAGTACCATATTCCCTGCGTTTACAATCTGACGCTTCCCGTCAAAGTAAAAATACGCACGCCCGTACGCAATATACAGAAGCTGAAAATCAAGCCGTCCCCTTGGTCTGTACGTCGGAAGACGCGGCCTTGAAATGAGCCTGTACATCCCGCAGCTTCCGATAAACAGCGGATGCTTCTTATCCTTAAAATCAACTCGATTGTCTTTGTAGTACGCACTGTCTACGACCAGATCTTTCTCCGCACCCATATCTTTCTCCTATTAACAATTGTCTCAAAATCCGAATATTCTGATTTTGAGACTTGGCAAATATTACGCAATGATTTCTGTAAGTGTATCATTTTGTGCATATTTTATCCACTTTGCTTTATGTGAAAATAAGATTTTCGGCTGTAAACTCTGATTAAACAGTAAATAGAGCGGAAACACAAAGGGCCCTGTTCCATCTATCTGTGTGATCAAAAAAATGCATACTGCGTTTCTTTCACCTAAAAGAGGTAAATACCATGATTGTAAAGAACTATTTTGAAAATCTCAGTGTGCTACATGAGAATACCCTTCCGGACAGAGCCTATTATGTCCCGGCCTCAAAGCGTCTCTACGATCCTGTCGAGCACCGGGAAGAATCGGACCGCCTCCAGTTCCTGAACGGAATCTGGGCATTTCGATACTGCGACAACGTCAGAACGCTCAGAGAACCATTCTGGTCCCCGGGATTTGACGCTTCCGGCTTCGAAACAATTCATGTTCCCGGAATGTGGCAGACACAGGGATATGATTCCCATCAGTACACAAACATCCGTTATCCTTTCCCCGCAGATCCGCCCTATGTTCCCGTTAAAAATCCCTGCGGTGAATATCTGACATCTTTTGAATATTCCAAAGATCCCGCTGCCCCACGATACTTTCTCGAATTCGAAGGAGTCGCTTCCTGCTTCTATGTATGGATGAATGGCCGGTACCTCGGTTACAGCCAGGTCTCCCATGCTCTTTCGGAATTTGAAGTCACGGACTTTCTTCTGGAAGGAAAGAACACACTGGCCGTCCTCGTCCTCAAATGGTGTGACGGCAGTTATCTTGAAGACCAGGACATGTTCCGCATGAACGGCATTTTCAGGGATGTATATCTCATGAAGCGCCCCAGCAATTTCATTTTCGACTATTCTATTCAGACAAGGCTGAAAGATCGGGAAGCAGTCATTTCCATTCATACGGATTACATGGGCGATCCGATTCCGGTGCAGGCGGAGCTATCTTCTCCAGGCAAGACGGAATCCATTTCATTTTCCTTTACAGGTGATACGGTGCTTTCCATTCCGGAACCGATGCTGTGGAGCAGCGAGCATCCGAATCTCTATACACTGTTTCTTTCCACAGGACAGGAGATCATTGAAGAAAAAATCGGAATCCGCGAAGTAACAGTAAAAGGAAATGTGCTTCTCTTAAACGGCACGCCACTCAAGTTCCGGGGCGTCAATCACCATGACTTTGATCCGCAGACCGGCTATGTACAGAACATTTCCCAGATGAAGCGCGACCTCGTTCTCATGAAGCAGCACAATATCAATGCCATCCGCACAAGTCACTATCCCCCTTTGCCTATGTTTCTTCAGATGTGCGACCGCTACGGATTTTTCGTCATTGACGAAGCGGACAACGAAAGCCATGGGCCCTGGATGCTCTACTATAAAAATGACACGGATGAAGAGCGTGCTTCCCGCTGGAATGAGCTCATCTCCGACAATCCTGCTTTCAATGAAGCAACACTTGACCGTACCAGAAAGCTTGTGGAGCGAGACAAGAACCGACCTTCGGTTCTCGTCTGGTCCATGGGAAATGAAGGCGGATACGGCTGCACTTTTGAAAATGCTCTCGTCTGGACCAAAAAGCGTGATCCCGGAAGACTGACCCACTACGAAAGTGCCTACTACCGCAGCAGAAAAAGAAAATACGACTACTCCAATATCGATCTCTACAGCCGGATGTATCCTCCTTTCGATCAGGTAAAAGCTTACTGTGAATCGAGTCCCGATAAGCCGTTCCTTATGTGCGAATACTCTCACTCCATGGGCAACGGTGCCGGGGATTATGAAGATTACTTTCAGCTCATCGATCAATATGACTGCATGTGCGGAGGATTTATCTGGGAATGGTGTGATCATGCCATTGATGAAGGGAAAAACGCAGACGAAAAAACAGTCTATACCTACGGCGGTGACCATCATGAACTTCTCCATGACGGAAACTTCTGTGTGGACGGAATGGTATATCCTGATCGGCGTCCTCATACGGCCCTCCTCGAATACAAAAATGTCTGCCGTCCCGCACGTGTTCTGTCCTTTGATCCGTCTAAGGGACTTCGCATTAAAAATGAACTTCATGACACGAATCTGGCTGATTTTCTTTCCCTTATCTGGGAACTCAGAGTGGATGGCAATCTGATCCATACCGGGCAGATTTCGTCTGAAGACCTGCTCTCCATCGGACCCGGAACAGTCGGCACCGTTCCTTTTTCGATACAGATCCCGAAAAAAGGAAAGGTCTATCTCAAAATCCTTTATCGTCAAAAGCACGCTGATGCCTTTCGCCATGTGGGATTCGATCTCGGATTTGATGAAATCTGTCTTTCCGGAAAAGACGCCGTCAATCAGATGACAGAACATTTCAAAAAGACAGCTGATCTTGCGGCCTCTCTTTCCGATTCCGCGCTTTATCTGACCGGCACGGATGAAGAGCTCGTAATTCATGGAGAACAGTTTACCTATGCTTTTAACCGGATGACCGGTCTTTTCTCCTCGATGAGATTCCATCAAAAGGACTTTCTTAAAAAGCCGATGGAACTCAATATCTGGAGAGCCCCCACGGACAACGACATGTATATTCGAAAAGAATGGGAAAAGGCGATGTTCCATCACACCGAAACGAGAGCCTATGAAACTTCCTATGCGAAAAAAAATAATGGCGCAAGTGTGGAAATCTCCGTTCACATGGGCCTTCTCGCTCCTTCCGTACAGAAGATTCTCGACATCCTTGCCGTATGGAGAATCGGATCTGACGGTACTATATCTTTCACCATGCAGGTAAAGAAAAATGAGGAGTTTCCGGACCTTCCCCGTTTCGGTCTTCGTCTCTTCCTGCCTGAAAGTATGCAGAAGGTAAGTTTCCTGGGGCTCGGTCCCACGGAAAGTTATGTCGATAAACACCAGGCTTCCTGGCATGGCCTTTTTCACAACCGGGTCGATTCCATGCACGAAGATTATATAAAGCCTCAGGAAAACGGAAGTCATGCCGACTGCGATTTCGTTCATATCACGGATGGAATGTACGCTCTCACTGCCTTCGGATCTGCTCCGATTTCCTTTAATGCATCTCCTTATACACAGGAGGAACTGACGGAAAAGCGTCACAACTGGGAACTGCAAAAATCCGGATACACCGTTCTCAACCTCGATTATCGGCAGGACGGAATTGGTTCAAACAGCTGCGGCCCGAGGCCGAAACCGGAATATCTCTTTGATGAAACGGACTTTACATTTGCCATAACGCTCATGCCCCAATACGGACCGGTTGAGTAATCGGCATGAAACATCCGCAAACAAATATCCGCGCAGACATTCACACCATAAACCGCTGCGGATCGCAAACAGTCTGACAAATATGGTTATCTATCACAGATAAAAACTCCTCGGACAGAAAGGAATCAAAATGGAAGAAAAGAAATATTTGAAATGGTACAACAAAGTCGGTTACGGATCGGGCGATATTGCCGGAAATGTAGTCTATGCGCTGCTCTCCGCCTTCGTCATGATCTTCCTGACCGACACCGCCGGCTTAAGTGCCGGTATTGTCGGCACACTCATCGCCGTCTCCAAGGTCTTTGACGGAGCCAGTGATATACTCTTCGGCGCCCTGATCGATAAAACACACACGAAGATGGGAAAGGCCCGTCCCTGGATGTTCTACGGATACTTCGGCTGCGCCATCTGCCTTGTAGCAATCTTCAGTATTCCGGCAGATCTCTCATCATTTGCCAAATATGCCTGGTTCTTTATTGCCTACACGGTCTTAAATGCCGGCTTCTACACGGCCAACAATATTGCGTTCTCGGCTCTCACTGCGCTTGTCACCAAAAATAACCACGAACGTGTACAGATGGGATCGATCCGCTTCATGTTCGCCTTTGGCACGAGCATGCTGATCCAGACCGTCACGGTCGCATGGGTCAATCATCTTGGCGGAGGCGCATCCGCCTGGAGAACCGTCGCCATTATCTATGCAATTATCGGTGTCATCTCCAATACCATCTCCGTCATGTCCGTGCGGGAACTTTCCCCTGAGGAGCTGGCAGAAGAAGATTCTGCGCCTCAGTCGGATACGTACAAACCGCCGGTTATGGACACAGAAAATGAAGAGGCCCTCACGGTTGAGGACAGCGCGAAAACAAAAGTAGACGAAAAATACAGTTTCAAAGATGCCTTTAAGCTTCTCGTACACAACAAGTATTTTCTGATGATCTGCGGAGCTTATCTCCTCATGCAGATTTACTCCGCGACACTCAATATGGGCATTTACTACATGACCTATGTCCTGCACAACGGCAACCTGCTTGGAGTCTTCTCCTGGGCCATCAATATTCCGATGATCGTCGGTCTTCTCTTTACTCCGGTCCTCGTCGCAAAATTTCACGGGATGTACCGTCTCAATAAGTACGGCTATGTGCTCGGAACCCTTGGAAGACTCGGTGTCGTGGCTGCCGGTTATTTCGGAAGCGTCCCTCTCATGCTTGTCTTCACGGCTCTTGCCGCCATCGGAATGAGTCCTCTGCAGGGAGATATGAACGCTCTCATTGCCACCTGCTCCGAATATACGTATCTCAAGGATCACAAGCGCGTGGATGGCACCATGTATTCCTGCACTTCCTTCGGCACAAAGGTCGGAGGCGGCATCGGAACTGCCCTTGCCGGCTGGCTTCTGGAACTTTCCGGATATGTCGGCGGCGCTGCCGTACAGCCTGCCAGCACCATCACCATGCTGCACATCATGTATCTGTGGCTTCCGCTGATATTCAACTTTCTGGTCCTTTTGATTCTTTCCAGACTTGACGTGGAGAAGACAGTCGAAAAGATGAAGGCCGTTGCCTGAAAAAGGCAACAATTTTGCCGCCAAGGGCTTCTTCTCGAAGCCCAATGGCGGCATATCCCTTTGCAATTAATACATAATTGCCAATATAAATCATTTTTATCCCATCTTTTGTGTCTTCACAATCACACAAAAGATGGTTTTCTCTTATCACTCGGCTTTTAATTCCTTGGCATTGATACTCTGAATCAGAAGGCTGATGCCTCCGAAGATCAGATACAGTGCCAATATCACACTGACCGCTCCCACCGATGCCATCGGCACAAACAGCAGGATGAAACCGAAGATAATATCCAGTACACCGTCTGCAGTCAGCCAGCCGGTACCTGTAACGCCGATCGAACCGAGTCTGCTCGTTGCCGTCACCTTTTCAAATCCAAGCATCAGAAGGTTCAGTCCGAACAGGAATCCGAATGACATCAGCAGATCGGCAGCCGGTGAGGTCAGCAGCATAATCGCAAGAAGAATGTTGAGAATTCCGCTCGCCAGCGTCACACCGCTTCTTAAGAAAGGCGTTGTCTGCGTATACCGAATCACTTCCCAGATGCCGAAGCATAAAAGAGCAATCGATGCAAGCACCTCTATGAAGTACGTCGTCTGTACCGGAAATGCAAGGCACACGAAACCTATAATCATCATAAAAATCGAAGCGATAAAGCCCCAGATTCTCGTAGAGCGCAGATTCTTATTCCATTTATTTTTAATTTCATCTACCAGATCATCACCACTATTGTATCTCATAACCTTCTCCTGAGATCCAATCGGATCTTTTCCTATAGAACAATCGTATGTAGCAAAATTAAAGTTTTACAAAAGTCTTCTTTATGACTTTTATCATTCATAATCTTGCTTACATCTTTATATATAGTCTCTTTTATTAGCACTGTCAATGCTAGAGTGCTAATTTAACATAAACACTTTTCTAAATTTGTTGATTTTTCTATTT
>CAYYEB010000031.1:0-12758 GCA_964470725.1 uncultured Lachnospiraceae bacterium
TCGTTCTTCCACTTGCAGGTTTCGCATTTACTCATTCACTCCACCCCCTCGGTGCAGGGCGGTTCGAGTTGCATCCACATTTTGACAGCTACGCCTGTCTGGTCAACTTCGTCCGTCCATCCAAATTCTCCGTTTAGTTCCCATGCAGTTGCAACGGTTAGGACACCTTTTGAGGTTACAACAATGGCACGGTCGCTTTCCCACCACTCATCTTCCGGGTCTTCAATCTTTTCCATCGTAGGACGCTCTGTGCTAAAATGCCATTTAGGCATCATTTTCGTGACCTCACGCAACCGCTCATTCTCAGCCAGCAGAGCTTCCAGACGGTCGGCGGCCGGTATCGCAGGTACAATGCAGTTTGTTCTCCTGCAATTTTCATAAAGGAAGCAACCGTCGCAGTTCTCAATTCTCGAACCGCACCACCGCAACGCCTTAATCAGTCTTTGGTCTGTCATGCTATTCACTCCTTTAACGCCTGACTTGGAGTGACGGGATTTCCATTATCGTCTGTATATGCCATCACCACTCCATCGACAATCGGGAAGCCGATTTTTCGCATCTTATTGAGCAAGAACTGAACGCCCTCTTTTGCATATCGTTCAGAAAATTTCTCAACCATGTCAAATACTGCCGTCTGGCGTTCCTGACCATAGCCCAATTCGTCATTCATCGTAATCGCTCCACACGCCATTGCTATCTGGCTTGCCTGCAAGGAATGGTCAAACAGTTCCTTGGTACGGTTTCCCCTCCCCACCTGGTCAACCGTGAAGAAGCCAGAAAAGGAAACTCCGATCTGCTCCAGCCGTTTCTGTGCATGAGCCATACTAAGCTCTGGGTCGTCATAGAATTCATCAATGCACTCCTTAAATTTCAAGGAAAAGCGAACAAGCCGCTTATATCCGACACCGTACAGCTCGTACATTGCCACGCTCATGCAATACATGGTGATCTTCGCCGCATGATTGCGGCTAGCCACAATGTCGCTCTGGCGTTGTAATGCAATTCGTTCTGCGTATGGAATGTCTGAACGTCCCATAATACGGGATCTGTCAGAGCGCTGGTGGCCCTTCTTTTTTGCTTTTGCCATGTCAATCTCCCTTTGGTAATGCACCATATGGGTGCATATATTTTCTATACGCCCGTTTTCTCCGCATTTTCCTCAGCCTCGCTCAAGTGCAGAAGCTCGTGCGCACCTTCCTTGAAAGCCTTTTCCTCATCAGACATTTCATAGCCCAAGGCTACAAGAACGTCGTACAATGCATCAAGTTCCGCATTATCCTTGTGCACAAATCTGCACTGCCCGTTATGCCATTCGCTTTTCCAATAGCCGTTATCATCATCGTCGGTCGCACAGTACGCAATGCAGAACACCGTTTTTTCAGGGAACGCCTCAAGTGCGGATTGAATGCCAGGGATTGCAGTAAGCTGGTTATCATCCTCCAAATCGGACTCCTCAATTTTTATGCCAAGCGAATAGGCCAGCATTTCCAAATCCATTCCGCAGCTGTACCCATCGGTCAGCATATAGAAGGCGTTTGCAACAAAGCCATAAACTTCAACCAGGTTACGCTTACATGCAGAATTGGACAGGCTTTTGACAAACTCACACCGCAGTTCAAAATGGCTGTCGCTGATATTTTCGAATTGCTGGCGGAGAAGATCATTCTTGCGTCTGCGCTCCTCTCGCTCTGCCTCTATTGCGTTCTCCTTTTCAAAATCTCTTTCCTTGTAAATTTCAATTTGTTGCTTGCCGACCTTATAGAAATACTTCACCGTGTCGGCATCTTCGGGCACAACCACATCACCACTCATGTTGTAGTATCCATAATTCTGCACATAGCGACGGTTTTGGTAGCTTGCATTCGGGTCTTCTGTTGCAAAAGTCTGAATAACCTTAAGCCACTCTTTCATTCGCTGTTCCAGCTGCTGATTTTTTAGAGCCGTCTGTAACTCATTTTTGAAGTTCGCCGTGCCCATGCTGGCGAGAAGCTTATTCCGAACTTCAATATCGTCGATTTTGGCCAACTCATCGAAATCGCCAATGGAGAGCTGTCGATCCGAAATTTTTTTGAGGGTCTTCTGATCCAACTTTGCGATTTCCAGCCGTTTGCGGACAGTGGTCTTGGAGAAACCGGATTTCTCTGCGATCTGTTTCATGCTATCTCCAAGATCGAGCATCATTTGGAACCCATTGGCCTGCTCATACACCGTCAGATCGACACGTTGCATATTCTCCGTGAGCATCGTGGCGACCTGTTCCTTTTGGGTCATTTCCACGATAACGCAGGGCAGTTCGGTCAATCCAGCCTGTTTAGATGCTGCCAGCCGTCTGTGACCAATGATGACGGTGTAGCCGGTGTCAAGCCACTTCTTGTTCATGAGCACCCGATCTTCTTCAGTAGGGTTCTTCCCATACCGTTCGCTGATTTCTTTCCATTCTGCCTTTGTCATCCAATGTCCTGGCACAACGGTCAAGTTTTGGAGGACGCCGTTAGCCTTAATGCTTTCGGCCAGTTCTGAAATATCGCCCACATCCTTTCGGGGGTTGTCAGGATGCGGATGAAGGGCGGCGATGGGAAGCATAACGATGTTGCCTGTAGATGCAGATGTGGGCAACGTTGCATTCATTGTGTTAGTCATTGATTTTCTCCTTTCACGGCTACCCGAGGTAGCCACTCCAAAATAATTAGAAAAAAAGATAGTTGACCTGTTTTGTTTTCAGTCAGAGCGATCGTCGGCTCTTCCGTTTTGGCTCAGGACATACCTCCGGCCGCACCCTTGGTACTAGTGCAGGCCGGAATAGCATATCCGTTGGCCACAATTAGTCCTTCGCCTCGGCTTCGTCTTCAGGCTCGTCAACGGGAAGCACTTCCCGGGGCTGAGAGCCATTGTAGGTTCCAACCACACCGGCATCCTCCAAGGCATCCATAATTCTGGCGGCCCTTGCAAATCCGATATTCATGCGGCGTTGCAACAGTCCCACAGAGGCCTTATTTGCAAATCGGACGATTGATGTAGCCTCCTTGATTTCTTCCGGCGTAACGGCGGTTGCATCGCTATCATCGGCTTCACCTTCGATTTCTTCCGCGTCCTCGCTCTCATCCTCTTCAAGCTCGTCCTCATCGCAAGTATAAGATCCGTCCAAATCGTCAAACTCGCCGTCAGCTTCATCATCCGGATCCAGTTCGTCGATTTCCGGCTTCATTCCGGCTTTAAGGGCATCACGCTCGATCACATCACGGAAGAAATACTGCAACCAGCAGAAATACATATTCTTGAACAGGTTTTTGACCTTGTTGAACAGGCTCTCGCTGATTGTAAATGTTTCAGATGTTTTGTAGGAAATATCCCCATCTTTGTAAGTGAACATGATGTAGGCATCAGGAGAGGTGTATCCTGTATCCTCTGCACTTTCCAGCATAGACATCTGAGCCTCAAGCCCTCCGATTGGCTTGATGGTAAGGGTGATGGGGTAGGTATTTCTGCGGAAGCGGAAAGTCAGATCGTTCTCGTCGCAGATCCCCTGAAGCTTCTTTTTGTAAGCTTCATACTTTGAAAGTTCGCTCATAAAAATCTCCTTTTTCGTTTTTACAACAGCATCAACTTGTCGTTCCAAGCGGATGCAATTTTGTACTGCTGTGCATCGTTCTCGGTCACATACTTGTGTCCGAAGTGGTCTTTCATGTTCCTCCACACATCCCATGGGATACGGTAGACATTTCCCGACTTAAAGCCGATCACCACATAACATCTGGCACCCAGCTTGTCCTGCATATCCAGATATTCGGTCTGCTTCTCCCCCACTCGGCTCTGTTCAACCCTGCCAGAAGCGGTAAACTTTGCTTCAAACAGGATAGCCCTGCCGCCCTTAAGCGTTCCTTTGTAGTCCGGCTGTGCCTTTTTTTGAAAACAGGCCTCAAACCTGCCGTTTCCAAGGGATTTAATTACTTTCATCGGCTCTGGTGTCTTTTCGATATGGGCAAATCCGGCCTTAGAATAAAATTCAAAGGATTGATCCAAGCGGTCCTCAAACTGCTGACCCATAATGCGTGAAGTGGCACCGATCAACTGTCGTCGGGGGTCTTTGTGACTCGGCTTGCTTTCGGGGAGTGTGTCAAATCTGATCGCCATAGTCCGCCTCCAACTGTTTCCGTATTGCCTCCAGCTCGGCTTCTCCAAGTTCGCCAGAGGCACCCATCGGCACAGTTTTTTTGCCATAGCCCATACGCCTAGGTGCTTCTTCGCCCGATTTTAGTGGGTAGATATCTTGCCAGCAATGTGTAATACTCTGTTCCAATACCGCAATCCAGATAGATGGATGAAATTCCTTTTCCAACTTGCTGGCAAGCATACGCTTTGCCCTGTCAGTCATGGGCTTCTTAATGCTTTTCCGCATTCGTTCAAAGTCTATCAGAGCATCTAGCAGTTCTGGATTAGCCCCAGCCAGCTCGGAAAAAGCGTCAGCCTTTTTCCCTTTATCTTTCGTATCTGAATTCTTATTTCTAATATCTAAACTCTTATCTCTATCTCTATTATCTGGTGTAACAATGTTCGCACCTTGTTCGCCATTTGTTACAGGTGGCGGTATTGCCGCGTTACGATTTGCCCTTGAGCTGCGCATACGAGCGGCAGCATCCGTTTCGCTTCCCACAAGGTTATCGTGGTCAGCCATCACAAGAGTGCCATCCACATCCTCGTAGACCAGCCCAACTTGTCGATATAGAGTAAGTGCCACCCTTACCGTATCGGCACTGAACCATTTGCAATCCCGCTGAATTTTGTCAACGTCATAGGGAATGATGATTTCGCCGATTTGCCGTTCCAGACGGCCTGCGGTGTTGATTGTTTTGAGGCAGAGCATTTGATACAGGACAACATAATTTGCACCGTTAGGCTGGGACATAAAGTAGTCGATGGTATCGCTGGTCATGAAGCTTTCTTTTAGCTTCATCCAGTAAAATCGTTTACCTGTCGCCATTATGTGACCTCCAATGGCAGGGGCTTGTAATTATGTAATCAGACAATCCTTACAGCCCCTTTCTCTGTGCATGATCCGAACGACTTGCTGGCATTGCTGAATATTAAACATCCCAATGTGCGTTGACTCTCTGGGCAATCCCATCATTTCAGACAACCATGCGTAGGCAAGATTTCGGCGGTTACGGAAGCGGCCGGCTTTCCAAATCGGGTCAAAGGCTGCGTGTGCCTTTCTCTTCCAAAGTCTGAGTTCGGCATTCGCCAACCGCCCCAGCGGCTGTTCGCTTCCCTTGTGCGTTCCGACATAGGCATTGCACGGGCGGCAGAGATAGATCATGCCATAGCTGATCCCATAGACTTCAGCACTGTCGACATACTCCGTTTTTCTCCCGCAATAGTCGCAATAAACTTCTTTCATTCTTCCGTTCCTCCTCCCTTTTCGTTGTCTACATGGCAATGCAGATATACATATTCGCCGCTGGGTCCAATGTTCCGATATATAAAATCGTCACATTTTTCTTTAGACAGGTGCGTTTGCAAAACTCTCCGCTCATAAGCGAACTCCCCTGCCTCTTTCTTTGCGGCGATTTTCTCTTGGATAACATCATCCTCATAGTTCGCTTCAACCATATACAGGTCGTAGTGCTTGGCTTTGATGCCGTTGAGGTTATTGGTATCCGTAGCATAGAACACTTTTCCAATCGGAAAATGCAACTTATATCCGCAATTCGGAACATCGTGAACCAGAAGCACCGGAATTACATTGCATATTCCGTAACCGTACATTACGTCAGCGTCCAGGACATCGATGTTGTTTTTCGGAACGCCTGCGGACACCAAATCAGCGGCCAACCAGCGGCAACACCCAAATCTGAGTGTTGGCCGCCGTTCGGCAAGCAGTCGAAGTGTTCTTGAATTGAAATGGTCTTTGCGGCGATTTTCTCTTGGATAACATCATCCTCATAGTTCGCTTCAACCATATACAGGTCGTAGTGCTTGGCTTTGATGCCGTTGAGGTTATTGGTATCCGTAGCATAGAACACTTTTCCAATCGGAAAATGCAACTTATATCCGCAATTCGGAACATCGTGAACCAGAAGCACCGGAATTACATTGCATATTCCGTAACCGTACATTACGTCAGCGTCCAGGACATCGATGTTGTTTTTCGGAACGCCTGCGGACACCAAATCAGCGGCCAACCAGCGGCAACACCCAAATCTGAGTGTTGGCCGCCGTTCGGCAAGCAGTCGAAGTGTTCTTGAATTGAAATGGTCGCTATGGATATGCGTAAGTAAAACCAGTTTTAGGGAGCTAACATAAGGCTTTATTGCCTTAAACGACACGCCACAATCGATCAGGACGCATCCATTGACCACAACCGCATTGCCCTTTGACCCTGTTGATATTACATGAAACGGAACTGCCATCAGACTTCGGACAGGTCGATTTGGGGAACGACATCCACAGCCTCAGGCTGTGCAAGCTCGATTTGGTCTTCGGAAGTCGTGATGATGTCATTCTTCTCGCCGATTTCAGCCACGCTCGCATCATTGGCGTATGCCGTTTGCAGTTCTGTGGACATAATGCCCCACTTGGAGATCAACTGCCGGAGTAGGGTTTTCTTAGCCATGCCGTCAAAATCCTTGTACCAGAAGGAGGAATACTTCCACATATCCTTGTCGGCGATTTCTCCGTTCATGATTTTCTTGTGTGCCGAAGCGGAATAGGCTGGAGAATAGGTATCTGCATGGTTCATCATCTTCGTTTTCGTCCAATACATAACTTTGCGGAACCCGTTCAGATACTCGAAATAGGCCATATAGCCGATGACAGGTAGGGTTTCTCGCACATCGTCGTCCTCAATGAACTGGAAGCGAGGCTTTCCCGTCATGGGGTCTTTTCCGAGGTACTCTCCCTCCTTGATCTCCATTACATCAAGGTCTGCGTACGAGCCGCTACGGAGTGCCAACTGAATGTAGCCCTTGTAGCCGAGGACGAACTGGGCCTTGGTGGATGCGGGCTGGAGCAAATTGCCGTTACGGTCATATTTAGCCTTGCTATTAAAGGGAACAAGGTAATACTGTCCAAGCTGAGGAGAGGGCGACAGGTTCAGGCTTTCGCCCAAAAGTGCACCGGCAAGGATAGTTCCGGCTTCACATTCCTGCAAAGCAGGGTTGACGGCGACAGCGGAAGTGATCGATGCTACAAACCGCTTCGCACGGTCAGGGTCTCCTAGTGTATTGTTGATCAGAGTCTTGTAGGCGTTGGTGCTGATCGCCACCGAAAATTTCTGCTTTTGAGCCACCATTGTTGTTTCAGCATTGCTCATAGGTATATCCTCCGTCATTTAAGAATTTTTTGAGTGCACGAAGCTGCTCTATCGTTCCGGTCACTCTAAACGCCGTACAGTACTGCTGTGCAGGCACATCTTGTACAGGCTCTGGGTTAGCTACGATCGTCGGCGGTGCTGCCGGAGCGACTTCTTCCGACACAGCTTGGGTAACAGCTTCATCAACCTTGCTCACCGCTTCCTCTACCCGTGCCCGCTTAGCTTCTGCTTGTTCTCGGCGAAGCCTTTCTGCCTCGATAGCCTTGTGCCGCATCTCAACAGCTTGCAGAGCCGCAGAGAAATTCAGCGTGTGCTTATACTCGGCCATGATTTCATCCTTGAACTCCTGCAATTCAATGGCTGCAAGGTCGCCGGCGATCCGGTCCAGGAACTCCTTTGCCTTATTTGCTAAAGACTTGTCGCTGGCAGAAAGCGTGATATTGATACCGGCTTTTTCGAAGTCAACAAATCCCGCATCGATACCGAGGCTCTGGCGGTATTCGTCAAAATACGCTTTTATGGTCTCCGATTTTTCCAGCTTCAGCTGATTTTCTACTGCCGCAATGCGTTCGGCCAGTTCCTGATCTGCCGCCTTATACAGGCTCGACACGCATTCGTTGTAGGTCGCCTCAAAGGCCATATACGGCTCCATGATTGCAGTCTTGACATACTTGCGGCGGCTTTCCAACTCATCGAACTCTTTTCTGAGGTCAGCCCGCAGTTTTTTGACGGATGTCCTAGTCTGCTCGGTACAGGTAGCAGCCAGTGCATAGCCAACACGCTCCTCAATGTCGGCTTTCAACTGCCGAAGTTGCTCCTCGATCACCGGCAGTTGCCGCACAACAATAAGTTCATTGACCCCAGAGCCGGATTCAACGATTTCAGTCTGTTCGTACATTTTCGATATCTCCTTTTAGATTAAATTGCTTCATCAGCTTATTGCCCATGTAGCTGATTTCCTCATCGGTCAGGCCAACGATGTCCGGTTCTCCATCGGCATCGTACCCGTCTTTCATGATCACAATAGTTCCACAAATCGGACAGCCGTGAATATCGGTCTGGTATAGCCAGCAACCCACAGGATTGAATATTGGGTCTTTTTTCAGCAAAAACTCCTCATCCACGATAATGCAATAAGGGCGTTCTAACCGCCGAGGATGGACAATTTCGATATAACCGCCAACCGTCTTGCCGACAGTCTTATAAAGCGGTAAAGTAAAATCGCGAACACAGATATCACCTTCCGGCGAAATAACAATTCCTTTCATAGTTGACTCCTCCTATGAACTTTCACAACGGTAATTCTCTCGTGGCAAAATTGTTCAAAGTTCCCATGCAAATGCATGAAGCTTCCTTCAAAGTGCTGCCGCTCGTAAATACAGGCACAATTTAACAGGCCCTCAGTCTTATCGGGGTGATGCTTTCTGAATGTTGTAACAGCCGTTTTCATATCCGGTGCAACGATTTCGGTCCACCCTCCATAGAACGGATGCCCATTGACTCCATAGGTAAAATAAAATTTTTGCATTCTTACTCACTTTCTGGGAAGCAATCAGGTACTTCCCAAGCATCTTTGGTTTCGGTGCAAACATCACAGCCAATATAAGCACCATAGCGATCCTTGTACATGGTTTCACATTCAGAACCGCAAATTGGGCAGTGAGGATATGCCGGCACTTTGCCGTCGGGGTAGCCAGTGCTTTCCATGTTCCGAACAACAGGGTGATCAGGTATCATTGACAGCCCCCTCCTTTAGGTATTTGCGGACAAGATCGGTAAGCAGATCTTGCACGGTTGTGTATCCATCTGCCCGGAGTTGCCGTTGCAACGCCTCGTAAACAGTGTTTTCCAGACGAGCCGATACACAACACGACAGCCGATGCTTTCCGTGCCGGCTGACCTTGTTGCCGTTGGGACTCTCTGGGCAATACGCAGATCGTAACGCCCTCATTGCATCAGCTCTCAGTTGTACGCCGTAGACACCGCCATTTTCACACTTACTCAAAAGCGGCTTGTCAAACTTGGGATAGATCGTTCGGACAACTTCGACCATTTCCTTTGCCGGAAGCTGCTTTTTAAGCCTCAGTTCCCGTAATTCATTGTCCGTCAAAAGTAATTCCTCCTTTTGGTGTTGACATTTTGGCTGCCCCTTGATAGAATTGAATTGGTGTTTTGCTAGAGGTCATTCCCAGTGCTGTGGGGGTGGCCTCTTCTTTTTTGTCTCCCTGGCAATCACAAACTTCACCAGGATCGTTATACGCTCCACAGCAGGGGCATCGTCTGTAATACGCCACGCCATTCCCTCCTTCCGGATGTTATTTGGATGTACGATCATCTACCGTAGCAGTTGCGGCCTTGACCGCTGAAATTGGCAATGCCATTGTCAACGGCTTCGTCAGATCTGCCGGTAAGCACCAGCATGAACCATTTGAAGATCTTCTTCATCGTTGCCACTCCTTTCTCTGTTGAAATAATATTTCTGCACCGCTCAGAGGCGGTCGTTGCAGATATGAAATGCCAGTGCCGCCTTTTAGCTTCGGCGGTTCCTGTATGTTTCCTTTGTCATTCTGATCGCAGGACGTGCAGGATGTGTCGCTCTGGATAGGTAATCGTTGATTGCCTCCTCAGCAATCCAAACTTTGCCGCCCGGTTTCCGCTGGATATACGCCAGATGGCCGCTGACTCGTTCGGCATCAAGTGTATCGACGGAAATACCAAGCCGTGCTGCGGCTTCCTTTCGGGTTAGTAATGCACCCATTCAAAATTCTCCTTTCTGGTTAACTTAAAACTCCCTTACGGTGTTTTATCACCGTTCGGTGATGTTTTCGGTAAAAAAATAGAGCAGAACTTAATAGTGTCTAATTCCAGAGTATCAGAAATCATCGCAACCTCATCAGTATCGGGCTTATACTCGCCCAATACGAGCTTAGAAACCTTATTCTGATGCCAGCCAATCGCCCTAGCAAACGCAGCTTGCGTTCTAAATTTTGCAACAATTTCTCCACGCAGTCTATTGCAATCCATTATATCACCTCCCTCTTTCATCACCATTTGGTGTCACCATATTAACACCAAATGGTTACAATGTCAAGCATTTTTGTGAAAAAATTATTGCATTTGGTGATAAACTATGCTATCCTATACGAAAAGGAACTTAGGAGGCAAATCATGGAACGCATATCAAATTTTGCATCACGCATCAAAGAGTTTCGTGCGGAGCGCAATTTATCATTTGTCGAACTAGAGGCCATGACGGGCGTACCCGCTCAGACACTTAATCGTTACGAACTTGGGCAGCGCTCCCCAAAGCTGGATGTCGCTGTAAAAATTGCGGAGGCAATCCATGTGCATCCAATGTGGCTACAGGGATATGATGTCCCCGCAAATGAAAAGAAGTCCGCCACCGATAACGATGACGGACTCTCTGAGCTGGCAGATATATTCATTTCTCTTTCCCCTGAAAATCGTTCCAAATTGCTTGAACTGAGTCGCCTTTATCTAAACGCTCAGCACAATACCGAAGAAAAGAAATAAATCCTTCTCTGTCTTCGGCACCGGCAACGGACTTCGTCTGCTCCCTCAATTCACAATACACTTCCAGATCCTTCGTTTTCACAATAGCAACTCCTTTCATATTTTTGGGGAGTTCATTGTAGCATATTGTTGTCTTTTTGTGTAAAAACAGATAAATTATAACATTCGACTGACATCGACAAATATACCGACTTAAGAAAAGAGGAATTATACATGTCTAAACAACTTGAAGAAACTCAAATAATATCTAATAAATTCGAAGAACAACTTGAAGGATTCCGTACCGAGTATGGCATTTCTGCAGCGGAAATTTCAGGAGCAGAGGTCATGGAATACTTAAAATATGTTGAAATCGCTCAGCTCAAGGAACAGAATGGGCATCTGAAAGACATAAAGGCGGTTGTAGCGTGGATGTCCAGCATCGCCCTGCTCTTCATCGCCATCGGGTTCTTGATTTGCCTCGTGACTTTTGCACCGACAAACGGTTTTATAGCCTTTGCTTCGTTTGTGCTGATGATGGTATTCTTTGTTCTTGCAGCAGGAATGTTCCAGTATAGAAAATAATTTAACGGCAACCTGTGCTATCACAAGTGCGTTAATTCATGTGGAGGAGGTGCAAAATGGCGCGCCCCAAAAAGCCAACCTATGAATGGGTCCCCAGTCGAAATCAATATCGCAAGCGGATCAAGGATAGTGATGGGAAGTATGTTGCCCTCTATGCCAAGGATCCAGACGAGCTAACTATGAAAATCAAGTTGGCCGAGCGAGAAATCGAGGATGCGGTTTTTCGCCGAGAGAACCCCACGGTTAAGGCCTACGCCGAGAAGTGGCTGGTAATGCGATCTGCACATATCCGCAAAACCACATTAGCTGACTACACTTCTAAAGTCAAGAATTATATCATTGAGCCTTTGGGCGATAAGTACATGGCCAATATTACGCCCGATGACGTTAACATGGCGATTAGCAAAGCTGCAGAAAAGTCCGCTTCAGTTTACCGAAGCGTGCAAATGCTATACAAGTCCATTTTCTATTCAGCTTATAAAAGCAATATTATTGACCGCTCCCCCTGCGAAGACCTAGATCCCAAGGGTGGCAAAAATGCAAAGGAGAAAAAGGCACTTACCGATGAGCAAGTACAAACCCTCTTGGATGCTATAAGGGGATTGCCGCCATACACTTTTGTGCTAATATGCTTATACTCCGGCCTGCGTCGAGAGGAGGCATTAGCACTGCAATGGGATTGTGTTTTCCTTGACGATACGGCACCCCACATATTTGTGGATCGTGCCTGGCACATCGAGAATAATCGTCCTGTTGTAACACATGATTTAAAGACAAAGGCTTCTCGTCGCACTGTACCAATACCGCCCCAGCTAGTAGACCATCTTCGCGAGATTAAAGCAACATCCATCTCCAATTATGTCATCGCCAATCGTGACGGTGCTCCGCTTTCTGGAACCCAGTGGCAAAGGCTATGGAAATATATCAGCACAAGGACAACCGAGGAACGAACCTATTATCGGTACAAAGATGGTGCAAAGACCGCCCACGTGGTTAAGCCAGCGCTTGGAGAAACTGCGGCACACAATAGCAATGTTGTATACAGCATCAACTTCCATGTAACTCCGCACCAATTGCGACACACCTATATTACAAACCTTCTTCTAGCAGGCGTCGATGTGAAGACGGTGCAAGCTCTCGCCGGTCACGAACATGCAAAAATCACTCTGGACATTTATGCACACTTAACATACAACAGGCCGCAAGATCTCATTTCAAAAGTAAATGCAGCCTTCCGGGGCAACCCAGTTTAAGGTTCATTTTAAGGTTCATTGCAAATTAAAATTTGATTTATCCTTGAAACTACAGTACTTTTCGTGTCCAGCTATAAATAGTACGGTCTGAAGGCCGC
>CAYYEB010000032.1:0-8037 GCA_964470725.1 uncultured Lachnospiraceae bacterium
TTCAAGAAGACTCGGAATGCAGCCTTTTGCATTCCCGCTGAATGCACCGGGAAAGGATATCATTCTGTTCCTGAAAATTATCGTGCTGGCGGCATTTGCGGCACTCATTTCCGCGGTATTTGTGAAGACACTTCATTCCTTTGCTTATCTTTACCGGAAATATCTGAAAAATGAATATCTCCGTGTCATTGTCGGTGCTCTGCTTGTGATCGGATTGACGCTTCTGGTGGGAAATTACGATTATAACGGCGCCGGCACACAGGTGATTTCAAGAGCGATTGTGGACGGAAAAGCGGTGCCGTGGGCATTCCTTCTGAAGATCTTATTTACGGCGCTGACGCTGGAGGCAGGATTTAAGGGCGGCGAGATTGTACCATCCTTTTTCATCGGCGCAACCTTCGGAGCTGCGTTCGGACCGCTTCTCGGTATTCCGGCGCAGTTTGCGGCGGCCATCGGCATGGTCTGCGTCTTCGGCGGAGCAACAAACTCGATCATCGCGCCGATCTTCCTTTCTATTGAGGCTTTCGGATCGGGCGGAGTTGTCTATTTTGCGGCGGCCGCGATTGTAAGCTATATGTTATCCGGTTACAGCGGACTGTATTCGAACCAGGTTATCCGTTTTTCAAAGCTTCGGGCCCGCTTTATCAATCTCCGGACAAATCAGAGACCGGAACTGAAGTACGCACGTTTCACAAAAGAAGGGATTCAGAGCGGTAAACCTGACGATGAGGAAGAAAAACAAAGTTAATGTAACCTGTCAGCAGGAAAAATGATATACTTGTCGTCGTAAAACTTGACGCTGGAGGAACTGGGCTTATGAATATAGTGGTATTGTGCGGCGGTACGTCAACAGAACGGGAGATTTCGATTGTGTCGGGAACCGGGGTCTGCAAGGCTCTTCGGAGCAAGGGACACAGGGCAATTCTTCTGGATGCCTTCTTTGGCACGGAGAATGCGGATCTGATGGACGCCTTCCCGGAAGAATATGATGTCGATGAGGCGGCGGCTGAGATTCGGGCAAATGATGAGGATCTCGAGGCGGCCGTTCACAATCCCGGACGCGGGTTTTTCGGCCATGATGTGCTGAAGCTCTGCAAGATGGCGGATATTGTCTTTATGGCGCTTCACGGAGAAAACGGAGAAAACGGCAAGGTCCAGGCAGCTTTGGATCTGCGGAAGATCAAATATACAGGAACGGGCTACATCGGTTCCGCTCTTTCCATGGATAAAGCACTGACAAAGGTCATGCTGCGGGCCGGCGGCGTTCCGGTACCGGGCGGATTTACAATCGAAAAGGGCAGCGAAACGGCAGAGAATACCGACCTTGCATCTCATGGCCTTTCCTATCCTGTTGTGGTGAAGGTCTGCTGCGGAGGTTCCTCCGTCGGTGTCTATATCGTTCACAACGACGAAGAGTATAGACAGGCGCTGCATGACGGCTTTGAGCTGGAAGATACGGTCATTGTGGAAGAGTACATCAAAGGAAGAGAGTTTTCCGTCGGCGTGATCGAAGGAGAGTCGCTTCCGATCATTGAGATCGCTCCGAAGCATGGCTTTTATGATTATAAGAACAAATATACGGCG
Organism: uncultured Lachnospiraceae bacterium; assembly: GCA_964470725.1. Lineage (GTDB taxonomy): Bacteria > Bacillota > Clostridia > Lachnospirales > Lachnospiraceae > Chordicoccus. Next base: position 1,585 of record CAYYEB010000032.1, read on the forward strand.
GGATCCACGGTGGAAACCTGTCCGGCGGAACTGACTCCGGAGCAGACGAACCGTATGAGGCGGCTTGCGGAGAAGGGATACAGAGCGCTTCGGCTGGACTCCTATGGCCGATTGGATTTCCTGATGAAGGATAATGGAGACATGTACTGCCTTGAGTCGAATACTCTTCCGGGCATGACGCCGACATCGCTTATGCCTCAGGAGGCGCAGGCGATCGGCGTGGATTTCGCATCGCTTTGCGAAAAACTTATTGAAGTGTCCTTAAAGAAGTACGAGGTAAGAAAATGAAAGGTTTAACGCCTGAAAACATAGCAGAATCCTGCGGCGGCAGCTACCATGGACCGAAAAACATCCTGCATACGGAAGTGACTGCGGTGACGACGGACAGCCGCAAGGTACAGAAGGGATGCCTGTACATTCCGATGAAGGGTACCCGTGTGGACGGACATGACTTTATCCCGCAGGTGATGCGGGACGGAGCGCTGCTCACGCTGACCGAGCATGCGGAGGGAATGCCGAAGGGGACACCGTTTATTCTGGTGGATTCCACGGCGGAGGCGATTCAGAAAATCGCGGGATTTTATCGCCGGGAACTGGACATTCCGGTTGTCGGAATTACCGGCTCTGTCGGAAAGACGAGTACGAAGGAAATGATTGCGGCCGTCCTTGCCCAGAAGTTCCGGGTCCACAAGACACAGGGAAACTTTAACAACAATCTCGGTCTTCCGCTGACCATCTTCCAGATTCGGGAAGATGATGAAATTGCTGTGCTTGAGATGGGAATTTCCCATTTCGGAGAGATGACGAAGCTGGCGGAGACGGCAGAACCGGATACAATGGTCATCACGAATATCGGGACCTGCCATCTGGAATTTTTAAAAGACCGTGACGGCGTGTTCCGGGCCAAAACGGAGTGCTTCGATTATGTGAAGCCGACGGGGACAGTCATTCTGAATGGTGATGATGACAAACTCCAGCAGGTGAAGGATGTGCACGGAAAGCAGCCGATTTTCTACGGCATGAGTCCGCGGAACCGCGTCTATGCGGAAAATGTGAAACCTCTGGGGATTCACGGCATTTCCTGTGATATCTGCATCGATGATGAGGACCCGTTTACGGTGAAAATACCGGTTCCGGGAGAGCATCAGGTGATGAATGCTCTTGCAGCGGCGGCAGTCGGAACGATTTACGGGCTGACACCTGAAGAAATCACAAAGGGAATCGAGAGTCTTGAAACTCTGTCAGGACGTCTGCATATCATAGAAAATGACAATTATACCGTGATTGACGACTGCTATAATGCCAATCCGATGTCAATGAAGGCCTCTCTCGGCGTTTTAAAGGATGCCCTTGGCCGAAAGGTGGCCATTCTGGGTGACATGGGAGAACTCGGAAAGACGGAAAAAGAACTGCATCGTGAAGTCGGAACCTATGCGGCGGCTCTGCCGATCGACAAATATCTGATTGTCGGAACACTTGCGAAAAACATTGCAGAAGGACTGAAGGAAAAGAATCCTTCTGCGGACATCACGGAATATGCCACGGTGGAAGATGCGCTTGCAGACCTGAAGAATCAGCTGAAGAAGGGCGACACCGTGCTGGTTAAGGCTTCCCACTTCATGCATTTTGAAAAAATCGTGGAAGCGTTAACTGTATAAATATACAGGTATCTCATGTTGATATAGTACAAGACGGACAAAACTATCCTCTGGGTGCGAAACATGATTTTCTTAGCGAACTTTAGTGAGCTTAGAAAATCAGTTGTTCTTCTGAACAAGGTGAAGAAGAACTTCTTAAATTGAGCGCCGGAGGATATCTTTTGCCCGGCGGATAGTTCAGATAGAAAAGGAGACGTTCTGCTTATGCTGCGATTAGTCATAGGATTCATCTTTGCAGTCATCTACTGCATTATTTCCATACCGATCCTTCTGGTGGAAAGCATTATCCGGCATTTTAACCCGGAGGCGGCGACAAAATCCATGTTTCGGATCGTACAGTGGGCATTTCGCGTAGTCTGGAAGATTTCCGGAGCAAAGGTGACTGTGATCGGAAGGGAAAACATTCCGGATGATGAGGCGGTTCTTTTTGTCGGCAATCATCAGAGCTTCTTTGACGTCATTCTGGGGTATCCGCAGATGAAGAGCCGGACCGGATATATTGCAAAGAAGGAATTCGAGAAGGTGCCTCTTTTGAGCACAAATATGAAGTTTTTATACTGCCTCTTTCTTGATCGTGAAGATCTCAGACAGGGAATGGAGACAATCAAGACGGAAATCGAATACATCAAACAGGGTATTTCGATCTTTGTCTTCCCGGAGGGAACGAGAAACAAGAGCGGGGATGAAACGAAGATTGCTCCGTTTAAACGCGGAAGCTTTAAGCCCGCACAGCGGACCGGCTGCAAGATTATTCCGGTGGCATTTAACAATACGGAAACCGTTTTCGAAAAAAATTTTCCTCATGTGACTCCGGCCAAGGTGATCATTGAATTTGGAAAGCCGATTGTCTACAAGGATCTTGAAAAGGAAGAGCAGCGGCACATCGACGAATACTGCAGGGAGAAAATCCTTGCCATGGTGAAGAAGAATCAGGCACTGGAATAAGGGAAAAGTCTTGCAGTAGCAGAAGAAGATTTATATAATGGTCTTGTATTTATTTGTATACAAAAAACAAATAAGTACAAGGCCTGTTTATTTTGTGCGAAAAATTTGCATATCAATATCCGCCGGCAAAACATATTCCCCGGATGCGAATCGAAAACGCTTTTGAGCACCGGGGGATATGTTTTGTCGGCGGCTTGGAAGGCTATAGTGTTAACTTTGAAACGGAGTGAGTTATGCGTCTTAAGGCTACGGCAAAGATCAATCTGGCACTGGATGTGCTGCGGAAACGGGAAGATGGCTACCATGAGGTCAGAATGATAATGCAGATGGTCGATATGTATGACCGAATTGAGCTGACGGCAGACCCATGGCATCCGGGCATCCACATGTCAACGAATCTTTCCTATATTCCGGTGGGGGAAGGAAATCTCGCGTATCAGGCGGCAAAACTTCTGATGGATGAAAAAGAGGTGACGGACGGACTGGAAATCCGGCTGGATAAATTTATTCCGGTAGCCGCAGGTCTTGCGGGGGGAAGTTCGGATGCGGCGGCAGTCCTGATCGGGGTCAATAAGCTGTTTCATTTGGGATTCAACAGGAAAGAGCTGATGGTGAGGGCTGCGAAAATCGGCGCGGATGTTCCGTACTGTGTGCTTCGCGGCACAGCGCTTTCGGAGGGAATCGGAGAAATTCTCACACCTCTTCCTGACATGCCGCGCTGCCAGATCCTTTTGTGCAAGCCGAATATCAATGTGTCGACGAAACTGGTATATCAGAATCTTCATGCGGATGATCTTGCAGCCCATCCGGATGTGGATGGCATGATCGGGGCCTTGAAGGAGGGAGACCTTCATGGTATCGTGGAGCCGGACAGGATGGCAAATGTCCTTGAGAGCGTAACTTCGGTGCACTTTCCGGTGATAGAAGAGATAAAAACGGAAATGAAAGAGGCCGGCGCCTTAAACGCGATTATGAGCGGCAGCGGTCCGACGGTATTCGGCATTTTCGATGACCGGCAAAAGGCAGAGGAAGCGAGAAATCTTCTGAAGAGGACACGGCCGTCCGCAAGGACATTTCTGACATGGCCTTATCAAAGCTCCCGTTTTATGCGTTGGAAGAAATGACAGAGTGATTGGAGGAAGCAGTTATAAGGTGAGTACACAAAATAATGAAATAGAAGAATATATGCCTCTCAGGGAAGTGGTCTTTGTGACACTTCGCAAGCAGATCCTGCGCGGTGAATTAAAACCCGGCGAGAGACTGATGGAGATTTCTCTGGCCAACAAACTTGGAGTTTCCCGGACACCGATCCGTGAAGCAATTCGAAAACTGGAACATGAGGGACTGGTCGTGATGATTCCGCGCCGCGGTGCACATGTGGCGGAAATCACAAGACAGGAATTGAACGATGTTCTGGAAGTGAGGTTAAGCCTTGAAATTCTTGCAATTGAAAAGGCAGTGGAACGCATGAAGGAGCCGGACATCCGGAAACTCAAGCGTGCGGAGGCGGAATTTGCCGAACTTGTGGAACGTGACGATGTGGATCTGACCGAACTTGGAGAGGCAGACGAGCATTTTCATGACATCATATATGAAGGAACAGGCAACCGTCGGCTGATTCAGATCATCAATAACCTGCGGGAACAGATGTATCGTTTCCGGGTGGAATATATGAAGACGAAAAATATCCGCCAGACGCTTGTGGACGAGCATGATGCCATTGTCCGCGCCGTGGAGGCTCATGACAAAGAAGAGGCTGTCCGCCTGACAAAACTTCACATTGATAACCAGTACCGGGCAATCAATAAGGGACTGGATGAAAAGGCGCATGTAGAATGACAAAGGATATTGAAGTCAGAATAAGGGGAACGCAGAGTACGGGCGGCGATACTCCGGATGCCCCGGTGACGCTGCATACAAAAGGCGTGCACCGCGTGGTGGCGGGACGTCATCACATCCGCTATGATGAAACGATTGAGGGCACGACAGGAAGTACGCGAAATCATGTAGCGGTAAGGCCGGATCGTGTCGAGGTTCATAAGACGGGACAGGTTGAGACGGATCTGATCTTTGAAAAGGACCGGACGAATCCTGTGGAGTATCGAACGAGATTCGGAACACTCCGGATGGATGTTCATACATCAAGACTCGATGTGATCGAGCGCGAGGACAGAATGGATATTCGAATGGAATATGAACTGTCTGCGGATAAACAGCATATTTCCGACTGCGTAATGGAAATGACATTTTTGTCACAGCAGTGACGGAAATGCCTGAAGGGAACATTTGCACAAAAAATGTATTTTCACTTTGCGACAGAAAGCGGAAAATACAATATGATCAGGGGAGTATCATATGTCGAAGGGAGAGTATAACGACCGGGATTTATCACCGGAGGAAGAGGAACGCAGAAGAAGGCGCAGGAATAGAAGAAGGAGAAGGGAAAGGCGGAGGGTATTAAGCCTTGTAGCTGCTCTATTATTTCTTTTTATACTTGTAATGATTGTGGCCTTTACGGTGTTTAATCAGAGAGTGAAGCGGGAAAAGGTCCGCAAGGCTCAGGAACAGGAGATTGAGCAGGAAGAGAAAGAACTGAAAACCAGAAAAAATGCGATCGCCCAGGCGGAAAGTCTGGCAGAGACATATGACTATGACGGAGCCATTGCCCTTTTGCAGAAACAGAAGGATTACGATTCGGACAATAATGTCATCAATGCCATCGCAAAATATACGGCTGCAAAATCGACCCTCGAGGCCAAGGATCCGACGAAGGTGCCGCACATCTTCTTTCATTCGCTCATTATTGATACGAATCGTGCATTTGATACGAGTAAATGGGGCGAAAACGAAGTGGCCGGTATCAACGCCTGGATGACGACGGCGGATGAATTTGACAAGATCATACAGCAGCTCTATGACAACGGTTATGTTCTTGTGAAAATGAGAGATCTTGTCATCGAGACAAAAGATAATGACGGAACGGTTCATTTTCAGCAAAATAATAAACTGATGCTGCCGGAAGATAAAAAGCCGATTGTGCTTTCCATCGATGACTGGAGCTATTACCACTCCTATGAGGGGCGTGGTTATGGTGACAAGGCTGTCCTGGATAAGCATGGAGATGTCAAGGTCCACTATACGGATGCAAACGGCAAGGGATATGTCGGTGATTACGATGTAGTGCCGCGTTTGAATGACTTCGTGAAGAAGCATCCGGATTTTTCCTACAAGGGTGCGCGGGGCATTGCAGCAATGACCGGCTATAATGGCGTCTTCGGTTACCGCACCGATACGGATTATAAGACAAAAGAAAATTTGACTGACGATCAGAAAGAGTGGCTAAAAAAGCATCCGGATTTCGATTATGACAAAGAGGTGGCAGAGGCAAAGAAAATTGCGGAGGCCGTAAAGAAGTCCGGATGGGAATTTGCCTCTCATACCTGGGGCCATCTGTCAGTGACGAATAAGACCGTGGATGAACTGAAGACGGATAATGAAAAATGGGTCAGGACCGTTGAACCGATCGTCGGACCTGTGGATACGATTATTTTTGCCCATGGAAATGACATCGGCGACTGGCACGATTATAATGCACAGACTAATCCGGTATATGCGTACTATAAGAGCGCGGGATATAATTTCTACGCAAATGTGGATGCTTCAAGTGAGTACTGGATTCAGATCCGAGACGCCTATGTACGGCAGGGAAGAATTGACTGCGACGGTCTGCAGATGTATCGGGCACTGTCGGGAGAGGCAAAGAAGAACGTGTTTGAGAATCTCTTTGATGTGAAATCGGTGTTCAGCTCGGCAAGACCGACACCTGTGTCTGCCACGGGGAAGGCGTAAA
>CAYYEB010000032.1:8137-12754 GCA_964470725.1 uncultured Lachnospiraceae bacterium
GCTTTAGGGTCGGTCGCCGGACAGACGGATCTGTCTTCATGATCAGGCGTCGTCCCCATCAGCTGTTCGAACTAGGCTCTGTCTGCGCGCAGGGCGCTTGCCAGTCGCCAAGTTCTCACGATCTTCCGGCTCCTTTGGCCGATTGATCATGAAGGCAGATCCGTCTGCCCGGTGACCTCTTCTGCATGGTAACTTTATATGGATTTGCAGTGAAAAGTGATTTATAATGAATTGCATATGAATCATTGTCCGAAAAGATAGGGTGGACACTTATATGTCTGAACCGGACTATATTAGTTCTTGATTTTATATAGGGAGGAAACGGAAAAGTGCATGTATGGCAGATTTTACTGATTATTCTGGCGGTTGTCGTTGGAATTCTGGTTGTCCTGTATTTTGTGGGAAGACGGCTGGAGAAGAGGCAGGCGGAACAGCAGGAGCAGCTTGATGCGGCGAAGCAGCAGGTGCAGCTTCTTGTAATTGATAAGAAGAGGCTTCCTGTCAAGTCATCCGGCCTTCCGCAGATGGTGATTGATCAGGTTCCGAAGATGATGCGTCGGCAGAAGCTGCCGATTGTGAAGGTTCGGATGCAGGGAAGAATCATGAATATGATCGCGGATGAGAAGATTTTTGATCTGATTCCGGTGAAGAAGGAAGTAAAGGCTACGGTTTCCGGTATTTATATTACGGATGTCCGTGCGATCCGCGGCTCTTTGGAGGTTCCGAAAAAGAAGAAGAGTTTCCGTCAGAGAATGCTGAAGGCAAGAGACAAGGCGGAGTCGGAAATTCGTGCCAGCGAAAGTACTTCAAAGAAGAAAAGTAAGAAGAAGTAATTTTATTATGATTTGCGACGGATATACATGAGAAGAGCAGTATGATAAGAGGAGTCATTGGCTTATGCTTTTACAGCATAGTTCAATGACTCCTTTTTTGATGCGGGTTTTTGATCGAAACAATCCGGAATGTATGCGGAATAAGGGAAATCCTGTACATCTTATTCTCAACATTGTAAGATAAAAAAGATAAGATGTCGTAGCATAAGCTTGCAGAGGTTCATACACGGTTTCTTCGCCAATGAGAATATCGTATGTATCGGCAGCAGAAATAAGGGGATCGTACAGATGAAAAAGATACGGGAAAAACGCCTGCTTTCGGCAATTCTGGCAGCAATTGTGACACTTTTCGTATCCTATATTACGTATAAGGCGGATGTTCCCAACCCGTTAATCATAACCGTTGTGGTTATGATATTTTTTACGGCTATGGTGAACGATGCAGCAGGTGCGATGAGCGGTATCTGCATCATTCTTTATGCGCTGTTTTATCTTTCGGAGAATCATAGCTTTATTCATTTCAGCCGCAGCGGATTATATAAGTGCAATGTGATTGTGATTTCCCTTTTTCTGATTTATATGGTGGTGAATTTCATCCGAAGAAGACAGGAACACGCCTATCAGACTGTGCTGGATCTCAACGCAAAGCTGGAAAGTCAGAATGAGATTCTGCAGCAGGAATCGGATCATGACCCGCTGACCGGACTTTATAATCGCCGTGGCGGTGACAAGAGGATTGCCGAATGGATCAAAAAAACGGAAGAGAACAGTACGGCACACCCTCGTGCACTGTTGGCAACAATTGATATTGACAATTTTAAGGATATCAATGATCTTTACGGACATGCGGCGGGGGATGAGGCCCTCCGGGTTCTTTCAAGAGACATGGAACAAAGCTTTCCTAAGAACGGTATTTTCATGCGATACGGCGGAGACGAGTTTCAGATTCTGCTGTATGGGAATGATATTTTCGATTTTGAGCAGAAGGTTCGGGAATTTGCACACAAAATTTTTTATTTTACTTTTCGAAAAAGAGAGGTGACATTTCACATTTCCTGCGGTTATGCCTTTTATCCGGTGCAGGCCCGTACGCAGCAGGAACTGAGCCGTAAATCAGATGTGGCACTTTATAGTGCGAAAATGAACGGAAAGCATCAGGCTCTTTTGTATAGTGAGGATAATGATGGAAGTGCACAGGGAACTGAAAATTTTTCCATGCGAAGCGTGACGGAAAATCTGCCGATTGCCTTTTTTGTCTATCGTGCGGATGAAACGGAAAAGGTGCTGGTCGTCAGCAATACTTTTCTGGATCTGTGTGAGTGCAGTGATTTCAGTGAGTTTCAGGGGTACACAGGCGGGACGTTCCGTGGAGTCGTCTATCCGGAGGATCGGGAACGGGTAGAAAAAAGTATTGAGAGCCAGATTAGCGTGAACCGTTACGGACTGGATGCTGTGGATTATCGGATTTTAACGAAAAATGGCAGGATTCATCAGATCCATGATTTAGGACGCCTTGTGCATGATCCGGAAATGGGAGACCTGTTTTATGTCATTGTATATGACAAAAATATACTTTCGGCCGCGGAAAAATGACAACAACTTGTTAGATTTGTCTATCCTTTTCAACAAAAGAATTCCGTTGTTTGTGGAAAAATGAATTCTGGATCCGGTATATTGGGTAGAAAGAGTTACTGCTCAATAACTGACGAAATTTATGGATTTTTCAGAAGAGCTACAAGTATTGGACACATTTTTTGCTGACAATAGGCGGAAATCAGAGAGTTGAAACTCTGAAAACGCTTTTGCGGCGTAAATCTCTTTCAAAGACAGGAGGCGGAATTTATGTACTACAGCAGCGGAAATTATGAAGCATTTGCAACACCTGAAAAACCTGAAGGCATCGAGAAGAAACACGCGTATATTGTGGGAACCGGACTCGCCGGACTTTCGGCGGCCTGCTTTTTGATTCGTGACGCACAGATGCCCGGAAAGAACATTACTCTGTTCGAATCGCTTCCGATTGCGGGGGGATCCTGCGATGGTATTCATGATACACGTAAGGGCTACGACTCCATGCATGATGCCGTATGTAACGACCTTCTTTGAGCCGCGCAAAGACGGAGACCGTCCGCTTGTGGTACCGAAAGGGTCTGTGAATCTGGCATTTATCGGACAGTACGCGGAGACTCCGAGAGACACCGTCTTCACAACGGAGTATTCAATTCGTACGGCAATGGAAGCTGTTTACACGCTCTGCAATGTGGATCGCGGTGTGCCGGAAGTGTGGGGCAGCATCTTCGATGTGCGTGATCTGATCACAGCCGGAGTAAAGATGAACGATGGCAAGAAGATTAAGGATTGGCCACTTGGAGCCGCAGAAAAGGCTGCCATTATGGGCGCACTGAAGTTCGTTCATAAGACCGACATCGAGACGCTTCTGATTAAACTCGGGGCTGCCGATCCTGAGGATTTCAAGCCCCTTGTCGATGTCGACAGTGACAAGATCAGGAAGGTGAAGGAAAAGAGCGGCAAGGTCGTCAAAGCTGCGGGAGCTGCAGGGGCTGTTGCAGCCGGAATTGCGGTAATCGGAAAACTGCGGAAGAAATAAAGCGGTATTAGACTGAGCGGATCATGTATGCTTGGAGATAAAATAAAAGAATGAACTGCTGATTGCAGTCGAAAGAAGGGAGCATGTCAAAACTTTGACGTGCTCCTTTCTTTGAGTAAAGAACTGCAGGAATCCAGATATACGGGTCTCAAATCATGACCTGTATAACCTGATTGCTACGGCAATGCAAAAAGGCTACAATTGCATTGGAGGAAGTAAGAAATGTTAACGATAGACAGAAAACATGTAGACGAAGTATTTCAGAAATACGCGGATGAATATGATCAGAGCGATATAAAAATCAAGCTGAAGGTGGATCATACCTATCGTGTGGCTGACATGTGCGATGCAATTTCGGACAGTCTCGGAATGACGGGATTGGACAAAGATCTCGCGTGGTTTTGCGGCATGATGCATGACATCGGAAGATTTGAACAGCTGCGGCGTTACCACACGTTTCAGGACAGGATTTCATGCAATCATGCAGCCCTCAGTGCGGATATTCTCTTTCAGGACGGAAAGATCCGGGATTATCTCGATGATGGATCGGAAGATAAGCTTTTGGAAAAGGCAATTCGGCTTCATAATGTCTACAAACTTCCGGAGAACCTGACAAAACGGGAGTATCGTTACTGTACCATTCTTCGTGATGCGGACAAGATCGATATTCTGCGAGTCAACTGCGAAACGCCGCGGACGGAAATCTATGATCTTCCGGAAGAAGAGTTTGAGACATCGGCTATTACGCCGGAAGTTTATAATGACATTATGTCCTGCCGGAATGTGGATCGAAGCAATTCAAAAACCGGAATCGACTTCATTCTGGGACACATTTCCTTTGTCTTCGGACTTGTCTATCCGGAAAGCTTCCGCCAGGTAAAGAAGCAGGGATATCTGGATGAGCTGATGAGCTTTCAAAGCAGGAACCCGGATACGGCGAAGAAGATGAGACATATCCGGGAGGTCGTGGAAGAATACATCCGAAAACATGGAGAATAAAGAGACGGCTGTCTTAAAAACAGATGTGAAGCTGCCTCTGAAATCTGCAGGAAGAATCTGCAAAAAATGTTTTGTATGTCGGGTGACAATCCTTCCCGGGAAAAATTAAAGGAGGGTGCGTATGTAGGCCGGGGTCAAAAGCTTTTGACTTCGGCCTTATTTTTATGAGGGAAAACG
>CAYYEB010000033.1:0-12393 GCA_964470725.1 uncultured Lachnospiraceae bacterium
TGCATGGATTCCGTAAGAGAATGCAGACAGCTGGTGGAAGAAAAGTTTTAGCGGCCAGAAGAGCAAAGGGAAGAAAAGTTCTTTCCGCATAAGGTTCGAAAAAAGATAAGACCACAGGAAGCTGTGGTCTTGTTTTCTATCTGGGTAAATTTTGAAATGGCAGCAGCTCTTTGTGATCCGGGGATCTTCGGCGTTCTCATTGAGTCAGTGATAAATGGAAAGAAAGAATGGAACGATTAAGAAAAACACAGGATTTTTCAAGTGTTTATCATGGTGGAAAATCCAGAGCGGATCGGAATCTTGTTCTGTATCGTCTGAAAAGAGAGGGCGGAGAGATAAGACTCGGAATTTCAGTCAGTAAAAAAGTAGGGAACAGTGTGGTGCGCCACAGACTGAAACGGAAAATCCGAGAAGCTGCCAGATTAAATGAAGAATACTTTTCTGACGGATGTGATTATGTAATTATTGTCAGAAAGCCGGCTGCAGATGCCGATTATGCGACACTTCAGAATTCGCTTCTGAAACTTGCCGGAAAGGTGAAAACGGAGGATGTATGATCCGTAAATTCATGATAGGATGCATCCATTTTTATCAGAAACATTTTTCCCCTTATAAGGGATATCATTGTCCCTACACACCGACCTGTTCGCAGTATGCAATTGAGGCAATTCAAAAATACGGACCGCTGAAGGGAGGGCTTCTGGCGCTGTGGAGAATTTTAAGGTGCAATCCTTTCTCCCACGGCGGGTATGATCCTGTGCCATAATACTTATAATGATAGCATGACCAAAAGAATTGCGCAGCAATGGAGCAATCCGTGGATATGATTATAAGAGAAGTACTTGCGTGCAGGATTTTAGATATGACATTGGAGCGGGTAGTCCTGCTTTGATAGATAGAAATGTGCATTTGCACAGCATTTAAGGAGGAGTTTATGGCCGTCGTTTTAACGAAAAGTTCGATGCCGATCATCAAATGGGTGGCATGGGTACTCGGATGGCTGATGAATGGCATTTACTATTTGATCAGTAAAATCGGGCTGCCGAATGTTTCAATTGCCATCATTTTATTTACCATTATTCTGCTTACCGCAATGATGCCTCTGCAGATCAAACAGCAGCGGTTTTCCAAGCTGAATAATATCATGCAGCCGGAGCTGAAAAAGATTCAGAAGAAATATGCCGGTAAAAAGGATCAGGTTTCGCAGCAGAAGATGATGGATGAAACCAATGCGGTCTATGCCAAGTACGGAGTATCCGCAACCGGTTCCTGTGTGCAGCTTCTGATTCAGCTGCCGGTACTGTTCGCACTGTATCAGGTTATCTATAAAATTCCGGGATATATTACGATGATCGGAAACCGGATCGGTGAAATCGCGTCAAATAAGAGTTTTGTCAACATGTTCACGAAGTTTGTCAAAGATGTCAATAATACAACTCTGACGAGAAACTTTGCGAAGGGCGGAAAGAAAAATATCATCGACGCGATTTACGGTCTGAACTCTACACAGTGGGATTCACTTCTTAAGAAGGCAAATGGAGCCAGTTATGAATCCACATTGAATAGCATTCACCAGTATGTGCATCGCGCTACAAATTTCCTGGGACTGAATATTTCGGATTCACCGTGGGATATCATCAAATCAGCATGGTCAAGTCATGCATTTCTCCTGATTCTTGCGGCTATTCTGTTCCCGGTTCTCGCATGGCTCACACAGTGGCTGAACTATAAACTTATGCCACAGCCGGCAACATCCGATGACGATGATGCGGCAAGCCAGATGAACAATACGATGCGGTCCATGAATAACTTCATGCCGATTATGTCAGCGTTCTTCTGTCTGACACTTCCTGTCGGTGTAGGTATCTACTGGATCATGAGTTCGGTTGTCCGTTCCTTGCAGCAGCTGATTATCAACAGAAAACTGGATCATGAGACCGTAGAGGACATCATGGCGCAGGCACAGAAGAAGATTGATAAGAAGAGGGAAAAGGAAGGACTTCCTCCTCAGAAGATTTCTTCTGCAGCTCATGTTTCCACGAGAAGCCTGGGCACCGAAGCTGAAATTGAGAAGAAGGCCCGTCAGAAAAATGCGGCTGCCAATAAGAAACAGCAGACCAATTCGACGGAGTATTATAAGACGCATCAGAAGGCAAGGGCAGGATCCCTTGCATCCAAGGCAAATATGGTAGCAGCCTTCGATGAAAAAAATAATCAGGAACATAAAAAATATAAGAAATAAGTAACGAACGCTTCATGGCCTTGTTCTTTGGGGAGGCAGTACATCATGGAATATAAGAAATTTACGGCAAAATCGATCGAAGCAGCAATTACAAATGCCAGTGTGGAATTTGGTGTGACAAGTGAGCACCTGGAATATCATGTGGTTCAGGAACCGACAAACGGATTTCTCGGAATCGGAAGCAAACCGGCCGTGATTGAGGCAAGGGTGGAAGAGGAGAAAAAGACTGCTCCGGCGGCACAAAAACCGGTAGAAAAGAAAGTCGAAAAACCTAAGGCTCCAAAACAGAAAACTCCTGAGCAGCCGTCTGAAAAGAAGACTGTTTTAAAAGAAGAGACGGCGGTTCAAAAGCCTGTTTCTGAAGAAGCACCGAATTCTCAGATTCTGACAAACGATATTATCGAAAAGAGAGCTGCCGCCGCAGCGGCAAGAGAGCAGAATTCAGGTGATGCCGAAAATCGGCGGGAGAATTCTGCAAGTGGCGAGAGACGTTCCGGCAGAAGAAGAGAAGAGTATGATCGCAGAAAACGGTATCCGTATGATCGCCGCAGAAATGACATCAATACAGTGCCGAAACATGAACCTTCCAAACCGAAGCCTGAAAGAGTTATTGCTCCGAAGCCTGAGGAAGAGGTTGCTGAACTGACGCAGAAGGCGACAAAATTCCTTTCGGAGGTTTTTGAGGCAATGAAGCTCAGCGTGAAGATGGAAACTTCCTATAATCAGAAGGAGGGATCTTTGAATATCACGTTCTCCGGTGATGAAATGGGAATTCTGATCGGCAAGAGAGGACAGACTCTGGACTCTCTTCAGTATCTGACTTCACTGGTTGTCAATAAGGGGCAGAGCGAGTACACAAGAATCAAGCTGGATACAGAGGATTATCGTCTCAGAAGAGAAGAGACTCTGAATAATCTTGCAAGAAATATTGCATACAAAGTCAGAAAGACACATCGTCCGGTTTCTCTTGAACCGATGAATCCGTATGAAAGAAGAATTATTCATTCGGCACTTCAGAATAATAAATTTGTGGAAACTTATAGTGAAGGGGAAGAACCCTATCGTCATGTTGTAGTTGCTCCGAAACGCTGATGCAGGAGACAATTGCGGCAATTGCGAGCGGAATGACGGCTTCAGGCATCGGAATCATCAGAATTTCGGGGCCTGAAGCTTTTGCTGTTATCGCACGTATTTTCCATCCGCGAAAAAAAGGAGATCGGATCGCGGAATGGGCCGCTAACACGATCCATTACGGACATATTTACAACGAAAAAGAAGAAATTGACGAATGCCTGGTTCTGGCGATGAGGGCGCCTCATACCTATACGACAGAGGATACGATCGAAATTGACTGTCATGGCGGCCCCTATGTCATGAAGCGGGTACTGGAGACTGTACTGAAACATGGAGCCAGGGCGGCGGAACCGGGAGAATTTACAAAACGTGCATTTCTTGGCGGACGAATTGATTTATCCGAGGCGGAGGCTGTGATGGATGTCATTTCCGCAAAAAATGAGGATGCGCTTCAAAGTTCTCTGCAGCAGCTTTCCGGATCCGTTCGCCGGGAAATTACTTCGGTAAGAAGCAAGATCATGGACGAGCTGGCTTACATAGAGGCGGCCCTGGATGATCCGGAACATTACGACCTGACAGGGTACCCGGAAACGCTGAAGAAGAAGCTGGAGCCGATTGAAAAAAAGCTGAAAGATCTGGCGGGAACCTTTGATGAGGGAAGGATCGTAAGAGAAGGACTTCTGACCGTCATTTTGGGAAAGCCGAATGCCGGAAAGTCTTCCCTTTTAAATGACCTGACCGGCGAAGAGCGGGCGATTGTGACTGATATAGAGGGAACCACACGGGATGTACTGGAGGAAACCGTCAATATCGGCGGAGTGACTCTGCACCTTCTGGATACGGCCGGTATCAGAAATCCGGGAGCAGCCGATGAAATTGAACGGATCGGTATTGTACGGGCAAAAGAATATGCGGAAAAGGCGGACCTGATTCTTGCTGTACTGGATGCTTCGCGAAAACTGGATGAAAATGACGAGGAAATTCTAAGTCTTGCGGAAGGGCATCGTTCTATTATCATTCTGAATAAAAATGACCTGAAGCCGGTGATCGATGAAGAGAAAATCAGGTCTTCCTGCAGTTGTCCGGTTATTTCGATTTCCGCGAAACATCAGCAGGGAATCGATGAACTGGGAAATGTGATTCGTAAAATGTTCTTCCACGGTGATCTGCATATGAATGAAGAGGTCATGATCACCAATGCACGACATAAAGAGGCTTTGGATAGTGCAATTCAAAGTCTTGAGCTTGTGAAAAAGAGTATTGAAGATCAAATGCCGGAAGATTTTTATTCCATAGATCTGATGGATGCCTATGCATCTCTCGGCAGCATCATTGGGGAAGAGGTCGGGGAGGATCTTGTAAATACGATTTTTGCAAAGTTTTGTATGGGAAAGTAGTTTCCCAAAAAGTATATTCGTTACTGTTCAAATGTGATTAAGGCTGTCGGGTCCAAGATCATGACCTGTATACCATAGAAAGTGAACAGTAACATAGTACGCCGTCTTCGGTGTAAGGTTCATAAATAGGAGAGAGAGATGGCTTCTGTCACGGAGAATTATGATGTAGTTGTGGTTGGAGCAGGTCATGCGGGCTGTGAGGCAGCGCTTGCCTGCGCAAGACTCGGGCTGGAGACAATTGTATTTACGGTCAGTGTGGAATCTATAGCGCTGATGCCCTGCAATCCGAATATCGGAGGAAGCTCCAAAGGACATCTGGTGAGGGAATTGGATGCTCTTGGCGGAGAGATGGGAAAGAACATCGACGCAACTTTTATCCAGTCAAAGATGCTGAACAGTTCCAAGGGGCCGGCGGTGCATTCCTTACGGGCACAGGCAGATAAGGCTGCCTATACAATGCGTATGCGTCACGTATTGGAAATGCAGGATCATCTGACGATCCGTCAGCAGGAGGTTTCCGAAATATTGACAGAGAATGTTGTGGAGAAATCCACTGAAACTGTTGATAAAAGTGGAATAAATGAGGAATTATACACAAAAACTGTCGAAAAACATGTGGATAATGTGGATAACTCGGTGAAAAAGTTAGAATTGCCGGAAAATAATGGCAATCGTCCACAGTATCGTATTATTGGTGTGCGTACCGTCAGCGGGGCGGTATATCGTGCGAAAGCCGTTGTTCTGGCCACCGGGGTGTACCTGAAATCAAGGTGTATTTACGGGGATACCAGTAATTGGACCGGACCGAATGGACTCATGGCCGCAACTCATCTTTCGGATTCACTGAGAGAGCATGGTGTAAAACTGGTTCGCTTTAAGACCGGTACGCCTGCCAGAATTGATAAGCGGAGTATTGATTTTTCAAAATGCGTGGAACAGAAGGGAGATGTTCCTGTTGTGCCCTTTTCCTTCTCCACGGATCCGAAGACAGTACAGATTGAGCAGCAGTCCTGCTGGCTGACGTATACAAATCCGAAAACCCATAAAATCATCAGAGACAATATTGATCGGTCGCCGCTTTACGGCGGAGTGATCCATGCCACAGGACCGCGATATTGTCCGTCCATTGAGGACAAGGTCATGCGTTTTCAGGATAAGGATCGGCATCAGGTGTTTATCGAACCTGAAGGAAATTATACAAATGAAATGTATATTGACGGAATGTCGAGTTCCATGCCGGAGGATGTGCAGTTTGCGATGTATCGGACGGTTCCGGGACTGGAGCATGCGAAAATCACAAGAAACGCCTATGCCATCGAATATGACTGTCTGGCGCCAAAACAGCTGAGAAATACTCTGGAATTTCGAAACATCAGCGGACTCTTTTCCGGTGGACAGTTTAACGGCAGTTCAGGATACGAGGAGGCGGCAGCGCAGGGACTGATTGCCGGAATCAATGCGGCTCAGTCTGTTCTTCATAAGAAGCCTCTTGTGCTGAAGCGTTCGGAAGCCTACATCGGAGTTCTGATCGATGATCTTGTCACAAAGGAAAATTTTGAACCCTACCGGATGATGACAAGCAGGGCGGAATACAGACTTCTGCTTCGTCAGGACAATGCGGATCTTCGTCTCAGAAAATACGGATACGAGGTAGGACTCATTTCGGAAGAGCAGATGGATGCGCTCAGAAAAAAAGAGAAAATGATCGAAGAGGAAATCGATCGTGTAAAACATACAAATATCGGAACCGGAGAGCAGATTCAGAAGTTTTTGGAGGAGCACAACAGTACGCGTCTTGATTCGGGCGTAAAGCTTGCGGAACTGATTCGAAGACCGGAATTGAATTATGATGTTCTGGCGGAAATTGATCCGGATCGTCCGACCCTCCCGGAAAGTGTATGTGAGCAGGTCAATATTGAGATCAAGTACGAAGGGTACATTGCGAGACAGAAACGACAGGTCGCCCAGTTTGATAAAAATGAGAAAAAGCTGATTCCGGAAAATATTGATTACGATGATGTGGAAAGTCTCCGTCTTGAGGCACGGCAGAAACTGAAGGATTTCAGACCGTCCAATATCGGTCAGGCTTCGAGAATAGCAGGTGTTTCACCGGCCGATATTTCTGTACTTCTTGTTTACATAAAATCTCATCAAATGAAGAATGAGACGGATACGTAACCGTATTATACTTTATCTGCAACTATATTATGTAAACTACAAAGGAAACGAATATGGTAGATGAACAAAAAAAATATCTGTTCGAGGAATTCGAAAAAGCAGGATATTCCCTTTCGGATATGCAGGCACAGCAATTTCTTGATTATTATGAAATGCTTGTGGAAAAAAATAAGGTGATGAATCTGACAGCGATCACGGAGTTCGAGGATGTGGTTCACAAACATTTTATCGACAGCCTGACGATAGACCGGGTACTGGATCTCAAGCACATTGAATCCATCATAGATGTGGGAACGGGCGCTGGATTTCCCGGAATCCCGCTGAAGATACTTTATCCACATTTAAAGACTGTTCTTGTGGATTCGTTAGGAAAACGTGTCCGGTTTCTGGAAGATGTCACAGAAAAGCTTGCACTTAAAAATGTAACCTGTATCCACAGCAGGGCGGAAGATCTGGCAAGAGATAAAAAAAATCGTGAGAAGTATGACGTGTGTACTTCGAGGGCGGTTGCAAATCTGGCGGTCCTTGCTGAGTATGATCTGCCATTTGTGAAGAAGGAAGGTTTTTTTATTTCTTATAAATCCGCTGGCAGCGAGGAGGAAATAAAACAGGCGGGAAAGGCTGTCAAAATTCTGGGAGGAAAGATTGAACAGATAGAAACTTTTCATATCTTTGATATGGGAAGAACACTTGTAAAAATAAAAAAAATAAAACCGACGCCCGCAATTTATCCGCGGAAGGCCGGAACCCCATCAAAAAAGCCGCTGGTGTGAAAACACCGCGGCTTTTTTGATGGAGCAGGAGAAGAAAAATACAAGTTATCCACAACGAACATACAAAATTGTGGATAGAGACCGATTTTTATATCAGGCAAGGAAGTTTAAGATCTTTTCTGCCGTTTTTTCCGGTTCTTCCAGGTGAGGAAGAAGTTTTGTCTGTTCAATTTTTTCAAAATCAAAGTTCTGATTTAATCCGGTCCATTCATCGATGATGGTATCAGCATGTTCGGCTTCTGCGCCGACAATTAATTCTACCGGAACTGTGATCTTTGGAAGCGCGTGGTCGAGCGGAATATTGATAAACTTTCCGATCCTGTTCGCAGCCAGATATTTGCCTTGATCGTGATCGAGATGTGCCGACTCGAAGAAAGCATCGACAAGGTCCGATGTCTCGTGGAAAGGATTATAAAAATATTTTTCCGTAAAGGAAAGATCGATTCTGGATCTGCTATATACTATATGGTACAGAAGTTCTCCTATGAGAGGCAGATCAAACAGTCTCTTTTTGATCCTTGAACACAGATCCGGCATTCTGGCCGCATCTTCCAGAAGCGGAGGATTGATCAGAATCATACGACTGAAAAGTTCCGGTTTGTATACGCTTGCCATGACTGCGATTGCAGATGCCTGATTGGATGCTACAAGCTGGACTGTTCCAAGATGCATCGTCTCAATAAATTCTCTCAGAATTTCCACAAAGTAAAAATTTGTATAGGGTTGATTTCCCTTTGAAGAACGTCCGAAGCCCGGGAGATCAATGGAGTATACCGTGTGATTCATGGCCAGTTTTGCTTCAATGGCCGAGAATTCAATGGCTGATGAGGCCGGGTGAAGATCATGAAGGAGAATAACGGGAGAACCTTTTCCTTCCTTATGATAATACATTTTTATATCATGCCATTTGAAATAGTCATTTGGCGATGATTTTAAAATGTGATTGCGTGTAGCATATTTATTTAAGATGTCGTCAATTGCATAAAGGGAACCGATAGTGATACCGATTCTGCAGATGGCCCGTAAGAGATGGTTCTTTTTCATGGCGATTCCTCTCCTCTTATGTTTATCGAACTTTTATATTATTCATTATATAGCACCGGATTTTTGGCTGCAAGACTTCGAAAAACGGACTTTTCTGAGATTGTTTCACGTGAAACATAGCCTGTGAAATATGATGGTGATATAATGCTAACAGTGTGCAGATTTTGAAAGATCTGCATGTTACAAAAGAAATTACCGGAAGCGGTAATTATGAGATATCATCGGATGTTTTTGCTTTGTTTTATGATGTTTCACGTGAAACATGGGAGAAATTTATTCGATATGAGCCAATTACAAAAGGAGTTTGAATGGGAAAAGTAGTAGCAATTTCAAACCAGAAAGGCGGGGTGGGAAAGTCAACGACAGCGATCAACCTTTCGGCCTGCCTGGCGGAAAGGTTAAAGAAAGTACTATTGATTGACCTGGATCCCCAGGGAAATTCATCGAGTGGCCTGGGAATTGACCGGAATCAGGCGGAATATACGGTGTATGATCTGTTGATCGGAGAGGCCACGGCAGAGCAATGCACGGTTCGCACAGAATTCGGAAGACTCTATGTGATTCCGTCAAATGTAGATTTGTCAGGTGCCGAAATCGAACTTATGGATTTCGATGACAGAGAATATCTTTTAAAAAATGCAATTGCCGGAATGAAAGAGCAATATGATTATATCATTCTTGATTGTCCGCCTTCCTTGTCACTGCTGACATTGAATGCACTCAGCGCGTCGGATTCGGTTCTGATCCCGGTGCAGTGCGAATATTATGCACTGGAAGGCCTGACACAGCTTCTGAAAACAATTCGTCTGGTACAGGAAAGATTGAATCCGGATCTTAAAATTGAGGGAATCGTATTTACGATGTTTGACGGAAGAACGAACCTGTCAAATGATGTGGTGAGTAATGTTTCCGAAAGTCTTCCGGATATCCGCATTTTCAATACAAAAATTCCAAGGAACGTGCGCCTCGCGGAGTCTCCAAGTTATGGACTTCCGATTATCCGCTATGACAGCCATTCCACTGGAGCGCAGAGTTACCGGGAACTGGCCCGTGAATTCACAAAAAAGAAAGGAAAATAAAAAATGGCAAGAAGAGGAGGGCTGGGACGAGGTCTTGATTCGCTGATTCCTGATCGTGTGTCGCAAAGAAAGCAGCAGAAAAAGGCTGAGGAAAAAAAGACACAAACAGAAGATTCAGCAGAACAGATTCCGGAAAAAAAGACGGTAGAAAGAGATGATCAACCAGAAGAAGAATCCGGAATTAAAAGAAATAAGCCTGAGAATGTTGAAGAAAATGAAAATTTATCAACATCAAAACAGGATAGATCTTACGAAACTCAGAAAAAACTACAGAAACAAAGCAGTCACAACAATCAAGGATTGCAGGATCAGGTTCTGAATCCGGTGAAGGAAGAGCGGGAAAGTTCTGCTTCTGAGAAAAAAGATACCTCGCTGAATCAAAGCCTTGCGGACAAGGTAATTCATTTGAGAATTTCTTTGGTGGAGCCGAAGAGAGATCAGCCGAGAAAATATTTTGATGACCAGAGTATCGATGAGCTGGCCGATTCGATCAGTCAGTTCGGCATCATTTCACCGCTTCTTGTGCAGAAGAAGGATGATTACTATGAAATCATCGCCGGAGAACGGAGATGGAGAGCCGCAAAGAAGGCGGGACTCAAAGAAGTTCCGGTTATCATTAAAAATCTTTCCGACAGGGAAGCTGTTGAGATTTCCCTGATTGAAAATATTCAGAGGGAAGATTTGAATCCGATGGAAGAATCCCGTGCGTACGAACGGCTTGTGAAAGAGTATGGATTAAGTCAGGAAGAAGTGGCAAAAAAAGTTTCAAGAAGCCGTTCTGCGGTAACAAATTCCATGAGACTTTTAAAACTTCAGCCATCTGTCCAGAAGATGGTGGAAAACGGAAGCCTCTCTGAGGGACATGCGAGAACCATCGTATCTGTAGAAGATCCGGTGCTTCAAAAAGAAGTGGCGGAACAGGTAATTGAGTCCAATTTGTCGGTTCGACAGACGGAAATGCTGGTGAAAAGTCTGCAGAAATCCGATAAGACACCGCATAAGCAGACGAGAGACCCGCGCAGAGAGACATTGCTGCAGGATCTTGCAGAGCATTTGAAAAGTAAACTCGGAACCAAGGTGAGTATCAGACCGAGCGGTAAGAATAAGGGAAGAATAGAAATAGAATATTATTCGGATGAAGAACTGGATCGTATCTACGAATTGCTTCAGTCTGTCCGGCAGGAAGGGTAAATTATGAGTAATATGTTGTCCTCTATGGGGATAGATCCCGGAATCATTATGATTCTGCTGATGGTATTGGACGTTGTCCTTTTGATTGCCGTATTTGAACTTCGCATGAAGGTAAATCGCATGAATACGAGATACAGAAGTTTCATGAAGGGAGAAGACGGCGCATCTCTGGAACGGACGCTGAAGAAGGAGATGCATAAGCTCAGAAAGAGTTCTGCTAATATTGAAGGATTTGAATCTCAGCTGCAGGAAGTTACTAATGTGGTGAAAAAAAGCGTTCACAAATATGGCATGGTGAAGTATGATGCTTTTGATGATGTGGGAGGAAAACTCAGCTTTGTACTTGCAATGCTGAATGACGAAAATTCAGGATTTGTTCTGAATGCAGTCCACAG
This sequence comes from uncultured Lachnospiraceae bacterium, assembly GCA_964470725.1. Taxonomy (GTDB): domain Bacteria; phylum Bacillota; class Clostridia; order Lachnospirales; family Lachnospiraceae; genus Chordicoccus. The sequence continues at coordinate 11,374 of CAYYEB010000033.1, forward strand.
CAAGGAAAATTGCTTCCTGTATCTGAAAGAGGTTGTAAAGGGAGAATCCTATATCATGTTGAGCGATGAGGAGATTCAGGCGCTTCGAATTGCTGAAAATTACGGAAGTGAAACAGAAGAATTGTAAATGTTTCACGTGAAACATTGACGTGAAACAAAATTGAGGAGGAATAAGATGCTTGACATTAAGTTTTTAAGAGAGAACCCTGATCTGGTAAAGGAAAATATCAAAAAGAAATTTGAGGATCAGAAACTTCCGCTTGTTGACGAAGTTATTGAACTGGATAAAGAAAACAGAGAACTTCTTCAGGAAGTTCAGAAGCTGCAGGCTTTCAGAAATAAGTCTTCCAAGGAAATCGGAAAACTGATGAGCCAGGGAAAGAAAGAAGAGGCAATGCAGCTGAAGGATGAGGTCGCAAAGAACGGAGACCGCATCAAGGAACTGGACGAGAAACAGACAAAGGTAGCTGCCGAAATCAGAAAGAGAATGCTTGTGATTCCGCAGATGATCGATCCGTCTGTTCCGATCGGCAAGGATGATTCCGAGAACGTGGAAAGAGAACGTTTCGGCGAACCGGTGGTCCCGGATTTTGAAATCCCGTATCATACGGATATTATGGAAAGCTTTAACGGGATTGATCTGGATTCCGCAAGAGAAGTTGCAGGAAACGGTTTTTACTATCTCCTCGGAGACATCGCGAGACTGCATTCCGCTGTGACAGCCTATGCAAGAGACTTCATGATCGATCAGAAGCATTTTACATACGTGATTCCGCCGTTTATGATTCGTTCGAAGGTTGTGGACGGAGTTATGTCATTTGACGAAATGGATCAGATGATGTATAAGATCGAGGGCGAAGATCTCTATCTGATCGGTACTTCTGAACACTCCATGATCGGACGCTTCATCGGAAAGACATTAAATGAGGAGGATATGCCTCTGACGCTCACATCCTATTCTCCATGCTTCCGTAAGGAGAAGGGTGCTCACGGAATTGAAGAAAGAGGTATCTACAGAAT
>CAYYEB010000034.1:0-12023 GCA_964470725.1 uncultured Lachnospiraceae bacterium
TTTTTATTCTATATCGTAGATTTTTGTATATTGCATAGAATTATCTGAATTGTTTAAGCAATAACAACATTGGAAAATCCAAAGTAAAAAGGCAGAACTGCAATCAGAGTTCTGCCTTTTGTGATAAAGATAAGAGAAATGATTACACAAGTTTCTACCAACTTTGATCTTCTTTTCTCTTATGTCATTCCATTATGATGCCGGACTTGTCGTTGCTGACGAGGATGTATTGCCGGCACTGTTGTCGCCCACATTGTTCGTTGTCTCCGGTGCAGCCGTCGGTTCTTCGGTCGGCTCCGCAGCAGGTTCGGTTGTCGGTTCCTCGGTTGGCTCTGCAGTAGGTTCCGGAGTCGCCTCTTTCGTCGGAGCAGGCGTTTCCGTTGCCCGGCTTGTCTCCTTCGGTTCCTCGGTCGGAGTTGCCGTCGGTGTCGGTGCTGCCGTCACAGTCGGTGTCGGTGTAGCCGTTGGCGTAGGTGTGGCTGTCGGAGTCGGAGTTGCCGTTGGTGTCGGCCTGGGAGTCGTCTTTCTCGTACCCTTTTTCGTCGGAGTCGGTGTCAATACACCATTCGGAGAAATAAGCTCCATTTCTGACGAGGACACTGAAGATGCTCCGGAAGAAGATGAACCTCTTCCGACTGAAGAGCCCGCTATAAAGATAAACGCCACAATCGCCAGAACGAGTATTGCGGCAACTGTCAGTGCAATACCGGTTGCGCGGTCTTTTTTCTTATTTTTTTTATGCCTTCCTCCGGAACCTCTTCCGGAAGTCCCCGAATAGGACGATCCGTTTCTGTCTCTTCTCCCGGCACTTCCATAGGAGTCTTCCTCCTCATCCCTGTCCGAAAAGATCCAGCCTTCCGTTCCATCATCGAGATCCGGTTCCGTATCATCTCCGTAATTATTTTTCTTCCTGCGTCCGAACAGTTCCGAGGAATCAGGCGAAACCGAAGTCTCATCCTCCGGATCGGGAAGCGGTCCCGTCTGCTGCAGTGTTGCACGCGATGTATTTCCCGCATTTTCACCGGACATGCTCCTCTGCGTATTTCGTTTTGAAAAACCCAGATCGCGCTCCTTTGAAAAATCTCTGGTCTCCAGCAGATTGATTGCATCTGAATAATCCTGAGTATGTCCATCTGTATGCTGAAGAGGCCCGACAACCTTTGTCTTGGCCTTTTCCTGTGCTTCCGCCTCCTCAATATCATCCGAAAAGATGCGCATTCCGCAATACGGACAGCGTGTCGAATTATTTGGTATCTGTTTATGACATCTTGGGCAGTACGTAAAAACTCACCTCCGAAATGTGCATGAACACGGCAACAGAATACATTTACTCAAAAATCCTGTATCGCCGCTCTAAAAAATCTTCCTTATTCGCACCTTAGTATAACGCAGAATGAAAATTTAATGTGCTCAAATTTTTCCGAAGTTCCCGCCGCTGTCTTTAGCAATCATGCTGTATCAGTTGAGGAAGTATGTCACAATTCCGTAAAACACGAGGAAGCCGACAATTGCCGGAAGCACATATTTGAAGTACCATGACAGTTTCCGGGACATCTTCAAGCCTTCCCCTGTATTGACTTCCTTTAAATAATTGTCAAATCCCCAGCCATATTTCATGGAACAGAACAGTGTAAAGATAAACGATCCGACAGGAAGGCAGATATTACTTACGAAGAAATCCTCGAGATCCATCACCGTATTTCCTGCACGAAGCGGCTGAAAACCGCTCCAGAGATTAAAGCCCAAAGCACAGGGAATCGAACCCAGCGTGATGATGAGCCCGCTTAAAATGGCTGCCTTTTTGCGGCTCATTCCCCTAAGATCAATCGAAAAACTCACGTCATTTTCAAAGACGCCGATCATCGTCGACTCGGCCGCAAAAAAGAGAAACAGGAAGAACAGCGATCCCCAGATTCTTCCTCCCGGCATCGTACTGAACACTCGCGGAAGCGTCAGGAATATCAAAGACGGACCGGAATCCGGTGAAATTCCATAGGCGAAACAGGCCGGAAATACAATGAGTCCTGCGACAAGAGCAACAAAAGTATCAAGTCCCGCCACAATTGCCGCTTCTCCCGTCAGGCTCCGTTCCTTTCCGATATAACTTCCGTAAATCTCCATGCCGCCCATGCCGATGCTGAGCGTAAAAAAGCTCTGGTTAAGAGCCGCATATACCGTATTCCAGACCCCTGTGGGCCCCTTGTCCGTGACTTTTTTCAGATTAGGTTTTAAATAGAAAGAAATCCCCTTGGATGCCCCCGGAAGAGTCACCGCACGGATTCCCAGAATCACCATAATCATCAGAAGCGCAATCATCATGATCTTCGAAACCTTCTCCACGCTTCCCTGAAGGCTGAACGCACAGACGGCGGTCGTCATAACCATAACAATCACCATGCTGATAATCAGGATATGCGGCGTTCCCATCATTTCCTGAAACATCGACTCGATCTTCTTCGTTCCGGCTCCCACAAAGTCGCCCCGCACCATGCGGAAAAAGTAATACAGAAGCCATCCGGACACCACCGAATAAAACATCAGTATGACATAATTGCCGGCCATTGCCACATAACCCCACAGATGCCACTTTGTTCCCTTCGGCTCCAGCATGCGGAATGCCGGAAGAATGCTTTTCCGGGTTGCGCGCCCTACGGAATATTCCATCGTGATAATCGGAATTCCCATAATTATCAGAAACAGGATATAAATCAGAACAAAAAATCCGCCGCCGTTCTGTCCCGTAATATACGGAAATCGCCAGACATTTCCGATCCCGATCGCGCATCCCGCAGAGAGCAGGATAAAACCGAGGCGTGAACCGAGGCTTTCTCTTTCACTCATAAGGCACTTCCCTTCATAATTTTACATTGAAATCACACCCAGCGCATTAAGTATGGAACTGACAAAGATCACGACAAGCAGAATCGGCGCCAGATACTTCAATGTGATTTTGTAAACGCCCTTATTGACAAACTTTGAAGATTTGTCAACTTCTTCGATGACAACATTGATGCCCGCAGCCTTGAGAATCAGAATTACTGTCGCCAGAGCCGCGATCGGCATCATCAGACTGTTCGTCAGAAAATCAAAGAAGTCAAGGAACTGCATGCCGAACGGCCGTACGCCGCCAAGAACGTTGTATCCCAGAGAAGAAAGTGTTCCCAGCACAATCATCACCAGAATCATGACCGCACTTGCGCCTTTGCGGCTCATATGCGCTTCATCTTCCAGCGTCGATACCGCGCTTTCCATCAGTGCAATAGAACTTGTCATCGCCGCAAAAAGTACCATCAGGAAAAACAGAATTCCGATGATTCTTCCGCCAGTCATGCTGTTAAATACCTTCGGCAGGGAAATAAAGAGAAGAGACGGTCCCGCCTGAAGCGTCTCCGCCGCCTTCTTTCCGGAAAATGCAAAAACGCCCGGAATAATCATAAGAGCCGCAAGGAGTGCCACGCATGTATCCACAAGCGCCACCTGGTAGGAAGACTTTTCCACGTCCACATCATCTTTCATGTAGGATCCGAACGTATACAGAATACCCATCGCAATCGACAGCGAGTAAAACATCTGCCCCATCGCCGCCACGACCGTCATCAGCGAAAACTTCTTAAAATCCGGGATAAAAATATACTTTACGCCGCCCAGTGCCCCGGGTCTTGTGACGGAAAATACCGCAACTACAACGGCCAGAATAATAAGTGCCGGCATCATCACAGTCGAAATACGCTCTACTCCCGCATTGACACCCAGAACGACAACCATTGCCGTAGCCAGTGCAAAAATCAGAAAATAAATCTCACTTCCGGCAGCATTTCCGATGAAACTCCCAAAATAGGAATCATTGGCAAGCTTCTTTCCGTCTCCGGTAATATAAGCCACCAGGTATCTCAAAACCCAGCCGCCGATGACACAATAATACGGTACGATAATTGCCGGAATAATCGCGTTCAGCCAGCCGCCGACTTTCGCAAGCGGAGACTTACTGAAATAAGTAAATGCCCCGACCGGGCTCTTTCTTGAGCGTCGTCCCAGGGCTGTTTCCGAAACCAGCATCGTATATCCGAATGTTGCTGCAAGTACCACATAGCAAAGCAGGAAAATTCCTCCGCCATACTTGGCCGCCAGATACGGAAATCTCCAGATATTTCCGAGACCTACCGCAGATCCCGCCGTGGCCAGCACATATCCGAGCTTGCCGGAAAAACTGGCTCTTTGCTTTGTTTCGTTTGCCATTACTAACCCCTCCCATATCTAATAAAGCCCTACCATTATACACACTTTTTTATACAAATACTATGTCGCTTTAACGCAAAAAGGCTGCCGTATTTCGCAACACGGCAGCCTCAAAATTTCTATCTAATTGTCTGCGTCTTATTCTGCAGCCGATTTCTTCGGATGTTCGAAAGCAGCCAGTTCCGGATGCTCTCTCTTTTCCTTCGTATAGTTCTCGTAAGAAGGTTTCTTATGCTTCTGATGTGCCCAGATATCATCCGCAACCGGAGCCCATTCCTTCGCGTATTCCACATTCTTTGCGCAAAGTTCCTCAGCTTCCTCAGGCGCCTCGACATTCGTCTGATGAGCGCCCGTCTCCTTGACCATCTTTACAAGAAGATCCGGATTCTCAAGCATCGGGCATGGTCTCAGATGGTTTCTGTTGAACGGCTGGCCCTCATGATATGCCATGAACAGCGGGCTCTGGAGCATTTCCAGAATCGTGTTATTCTTGATGTTCGTATTGGAGAAATGAATAAATACGCATGGCTCCGCATCACCGTTTGCATTGATATGGAAGTAGTTACGCCCTCCGGCAATGCAGCCTCCCACATACTCACCATCGTTCTGGAAGTCCATCGGGAAATACGGAATATCGCATTCGTCGGAACGTACCCAGCGGATCTTGCGAATCATTTCACGTCTCTGCTCTACAGTCGGCATCAGTTCCGGAACCGCATTCTTTCCAACCGGCATATAGTGGAAATAGAATCCGAAATGAGCGCCCTTTCTTGCAAGCATTCTCAGAAAATCAGGGTCTGTGACGGCCTCAATATTCTGTCTTGTGTAGCAGATGGATGTGCCGAATACAAGTCCGTTTTCTCTTAAGAGGTCCATTGCTCTCATAACTGCTGCATAATGTCCCTCGCCGCGGCGCTCGTCATTTGTCTCCGGTGTGCCTTCGATGGAAAGCATGAAGATCAGATTGCCGAGACGCTTCATCTCATTGCAGAAGTCCTGATCGATCAGAGTGGAATTGGAATATGCCGCGAACTCGCAGTCCTGATGTTTCTCCATCAGACGCAGGATATCCTTCTTGCGGACCATCGGTTCGCCGCCGGTCATCATGTAGAGATGTGCGCCGAGTGCCTTGCCCTCTGTGACAATCTTATCCATTTCCTCAAATGTCAGGTTGCTCTTATGGCCATATGTACCTGACCAGCAGCCCACGCAGTGCATATTACATGCCTGGGTCGGGTCAAAAAGGATCAGCCACGGAATGTTGCAGTTATATTTCTCTCTGTTTGCACGAATCGTTTTTGTGCCGTTCAGGAACGCTTCATAGCCGAGGTTCAGCAAAGTCATTTTCGCCACATGAGGATCCGTGTGATCCAGCATATCATTAATCATATTGATCCAGCGGTTGTTCGGATCATTGATTGCAGCTCTTACTGCGTCGAGCGTTTCCGGTTTTGCTGCCTTTCCAAAGAACTTACCTGCCAGATCAACCAGTTTCAGATAGGTCTTCCGTCTGTCGTCCGTATTGTTCAGATGTTTCACCAGTCCGTCGAGCATTACGCTGATTGCCTGACGTTCTGCTGCATGTGCCAAATTCGCCATGATTCCTCCCTTAGACATAGTTTCAATCTGCTCTGATAAAAACAACCGCGCGGCAAGCTGTCGTATGCGGAACGCGGAGCGGATAAAAACAATATTCATTATAGATTCACTGCCATCTCTGCATCTTTCCCAAAGAAGATCTGTCTTTATTGAGCCTCACCACTTTGTCGATTCGTTTAAGACAGCAGTCTATATCATCATTGATTTGTTTCGCTATGCATTATATTGCCAGCAATTTGAATTGTCTACAGCTGCGGATGGTACACATTTTCATTTATGTAGCCCTCACAGACGATCCGGGCACGGCCGGACCGCCTGCATTTTCTACTCCAGAATCTTTAAAGCCCCGTCCATGGGCACGTATCAAAATGATCGGTATCACTGTTGTCTCAAGAAACGCCTGTGCACTCCACACAGTGTGATAGGTTGGCAGGCTGTAACTTGCATAGTACAGGTCTGCATTGACCTTTTTCATCAGATCATCCGAAACCTTCTTCTCCTCTGCCTCATCTGCAGGTTCTTTATGTAACATTTTATCGCTTTGATGCTCCCGATATGTCGTAAGAATAATGGCACTTCAATTTATCAATATTTCCTGCAGGGTACGCTTCGGCACATGGTGAACGTCGTCTTCGTCACGGTAGTAAACCCAGTGATCTTCTTTTACATCCTCCAGGACGACTTTTTCATCCGGCTTGCCGATTGCCACCAGAAGCATCGGATGAAGGTATTCCGGAAGATTCAGAATTTCGGAGATTTTTCCGGCCATGAAGCTTCCGATCATGATGCCGCCGTTGCCGTCTTCGGTTGCCTGAAGCAGCATTGCTTCTGCAACAATTCCGACGTCACGCAGGAATCTTTTGAGATTTTTGTCAATTCTTGTATCCTGGCAGATGATGATCCATGCCGTCGGCTCCTTGCCCTTATGAGGAAGATCGTTGTCCGGCATCTGACGGGCCCAGAGTGTCTCCCTCTGAATGGCGTCTACCGTTTTTTCATCATATGCGATTGCATATTTGAGCGGCTGGATGTTCATGGAGGATGCGCAGTAACGCGTCACTTCCACGAGTTTTTCAAGATAACTGCGGTCAAATTTTACGCTGTGATCATATCCGCGATAGCTGCGGTCTCTCTGCAGCAATTCTTTTACGGTCATTGTTTTCCTTCCTTTCTTTTCATAATTCAGAAGTTTTACACCAAAAGCTTTTTTTCGTCAGGAAAGAACTGCTGCCAGTTCTTCCGTGTTTTTTACGGCAATGATTTTCCTCCTGTTTTCTTCGGACATGAATTTCTCATCGACCATCTGGTCATAGAACGCAAGGAGTGCGTCATAGTATCCTTCCTTATTATAGAGGATGCAGGGTTTGTGTTCTCTTCCAAGTCCCGCAAGAACGATCACTTCCGAAATTTCGTCCAGTGTTCCTGCTCCTCCCGGTAAGGCGATGTAAGCATCACTCATTTCCATCATGATGGATTTTCTTTCGGACATTGTCTTGCAGGGGATTGTCTTTGTGATTCCTTTATGCTCAAGTCCCTCTTCCAGAAAGAACTCCGGTTCCACACCGATGACAGTTCCGCCCTCAGCCACGGCTGCATTGGCCAAAACTCCCATCAGGCCCCGCTCCGAACCGCCATAGATCAGTTCATATCCATTTTTTCCGATCCAGTTTCCGACTTCCTGCGCAGCTTCTCTGTATGCCTTCCGCTTTCCGAATCCCGATCCGCAATATACCGCTATTCTCATTCCTGTCTCCATTGTCCTTTTCAGGTATAAAAAATATTTGCTCTTTTTCTACTCTATCACGATCCACGCTGCAGCGCCACCATTTCGCTGCCATATCAAGTCTCAACAGTGGCTGCTCTCAAGCTCATCAGCTATACGTTTATGTTATAGTATCTTTCGATTGCAGCATTGTACTTTTTGTGTTTATACAATTATAGTATGCATTGTAAGGAAATAAAGCACATGCATTCAGCCGCATAATTTCGGACGAATGCTTCACTCTATAAATAGGAATATTTTAATGAACGGGAGGATTTCACAATGGAATACGTTACATTGAATACCGGAGTAAAGATGCCGATCGAAGGATTCGGAGTATTTCAGATACCGGATGCTGCGCAGTGCGAACAGGTCACATATGATGCGATTAAGAACGGCTATCGTCTCATTGATACTGCAGCATCATACATGAATGAGGAAGCTGTCGGCAAGGCAATCCACCGCGCCATTGCAGATGGTATTGTAAAACGTGAAGATCTCTTTGTTGTATCCAAGCTCTGGGTTCAGGATATGAAAAATGAAGAGACTGCAGCAGCCGGCATTGAAGCTTCTCTGAAGAAGCTTGACATCGGTTATATCGATCTCTATCTGGAGCATCAGGCGATGGGTGATTATTTTGCTGCATGGCGCGCAATGGAGAAGGCCTATAAGGAAGGTAAGCTCAAGGCAATCGGTGTTGCGAACTTCTATCCCTTCATGCTTGAAAACTTTATCGAAACAGTTGATGTAAAACCGGCAGTTGATCAGATTGAGCTGCATCCGTTTTTCCAGCGCGAAGCGGATCTGAAATACATGCGGGAAAACGGAATTCAGCCAATGGCCTGGGGTCCCCTCGATGAAGGCAGAAATAACATTTTCAGGCATCCGGTTCTGACAAAGATCGGAGAAAAGTACGGCAAGACGGCAGCTCAGGTCGCTCTGCGCTGGAATATTGATCGTGGTGTCGTTATTATCCCGAAATCCGTTCACGAAGAAAGAATGCAGCAGAATATCGATCTTTTCGATTTCAAGCTTTCCGATGAAGATATGCAGGAAATTGCAAAGCTTGATCTTGGCCACACGGAAATTATCGATCACTTCGATCCGGCCGTTCAGAAAATGTGCCTAGGTGTGAAAATTCACGACTGAAAGTCTTATCTCTGGAAATGTTCTTCCCGTTCAAAATGACGGAAGAGCATTTTCTTTTTATCGCTGCTGTTCACAAATCTTTTATCAAATATCTTTCCAAAAAGATCAAAGAAAAGATTGACTAAACCAGTCAACTTATTACAATAGAGCTGTACACTGTTTGGTTACAAAATACTGTGTGGGTTAATCACTTCAGCTACAGCATGATGTATAACCCCTGCACAGACAATAGAATAAAGGAGTAATTACCATGGATTACGCTAAGGAATCACTGAAACTCCATGAGCAGTGGAGAGGAAAACTGGAAATTAAGACCCGTGTTCCGGTCAAGACAGATGAAGATCTGGCACTTGCATATACACCAGGCGTTGCGCAGCCCTGCCTTGAGATTCAGAAGGATCCGGAGAAGAGCTACACCCTGACACGCAGATGGAATACCTGTGCAGTAGTGACAGACGGTTCTGCCGTTCTTGGTCTTGGCAATATCGGTCCGGAAGCAGGCATGCCTGTTATGGAAGGAAAATGTGTGCTTTTTAAGGCTTTCGGCGATGTGGATGCCGTTCCGATCTGCATTAAATCCAACGATGTCGATACCATTGTAGATACCGTCTACAATATTTCCGGTTCCTTCGGAGGCATCAACCTTGAGGATATTTCCGCACCGCGCTGCTTCGAAATCGAGCGCAAACTCCAGGCAAAGTGCGATATTCCGATTTTCCATGATGACCAGCATGGAACTGCCATCATCACTCTTGCAGGACTGATGAACGCTCTGAAAGTCGTCGGCAAGAAGAAGGAAGACGTAAAGATCGTCACATCCGGTGCCGGCGCTGCTGCAATTGCAATCGTAAAACTGCTGCTCCATGCAGGATTCAAGAATATCATCATGACCGACCGCAAGGGTGCTATCTATAAGGGCCGTGAAGACGACATGAACTGGATCAAGAAGGAAATGTCTGAAGAGACAAACCTCGACGGTGTAAAGGGTTCTCTTTCTGATGTTCTTGTCGGTGCCGATGTCTTCATCGGTGTTTCCGCACCGGGTCTTGTCACAACAGATATGGTCAAAACCATGAACAAGGATGCGATCATCTTCGCCTGCGCCAACCCGACACCGGAAATCTTCCCGGATGATGCAAAAGCCGGCGGTGCCGCAGTCGTCGCAACCGGTCGTTCCGACTTCCCGAACCAGGTTAATAATGTTCTGGTATTCCCGGGAATGTTCCGTGGAACGTTTGATGCTCACGCAAAGGAGATCAACACTGAGATGAAGATGGCCGCTGCAAAGGCTCTTGCAGATCTCATCCCGGACGATGAGGTGAGTGCAACCAATATTCTTCCGAAGGCCGAGGATCCTAGAGTCGGCAAAGCTGTCGCAGCCGCTGTAAAGCAGGCCGCAATCGACAGCGGAGTATCCAGACTCAAGAAATAAACATCAGCGAGCATTATTCTACGAAAAGAGGGTGAACAGTTTTAATCTGTCCACCCTTTTTAGATTTCATGAAATTTTGTGAACATTGACGGCAAAGTTTCTTTCATGTAACATACTACCCAGCCGGAAACCGTCTATATTCTGCATGGGAGGACACATGGAGGCATCGGATATTTCTTCTTCAAAAAGAGTTATAAATGTTTTTCATTCCCATCTGAAAGACCTTCTTGTCATGACTGCCTTTTCTTTCGCCCTTTATTCCGTCATGATTGTGAATGAACTGACCAACACATTTGACGGCATGTGGAAAGGAGAATCTTATCTCGCAGGCACATGGGAATTTTCTATCGGTCGCTGGCTGTGGCCGTATATCGACCATCTGCGGACGGGTATCAGCTGTGAACCTTTTCTCAGTATTTTTGCTCTTTTCATTCTGAATTTAGGGAATCTGCTGTTTCTTGAAATTCTCCAGGTAAGAAAAAGTTTCACCCGAATTGCCGTCTGGCTGCTGCTGATCGGAAATACATGTGTTTCTGTTTATTTATCCTACAGGTACATGGTTCTGACATTCGCTTTTTCCTATTTTTTCAGTATTCTCGGTGCATATTTTCTGGCAAAAGCAGCGCATGACGCAAACATCTCAAAAAGATCACGGCGCGGCCGAATCCGAGCCGGTATCCCTGGCGTCCTGTTCATTACGTTGTCACTCGGATTGTATCAGGCAAATCTCGGCTGTACTTTGCTTACTCTATGCTTTCTCTGGATCGATGCACTGACTGACAAAGAGCAGAATTCTGCTTCTTCAGATAAGGTTCAATTTCTGCCCCACTGCATCTTTGAACTTCTGGCAGTAGGGCTTTCCTGCATTTTTTATAAGATTATCTGGGACCTGCATGATTCTCTTCTGCATGTGAAAAACGCATCCTATAACGGTGCGCAGAATACCTCTTTAAGATCCATGTTTACAGCTCTTCCGCAAAGTTTCAAAAAGTCCTATCTTTTTGTGTATCACTACTTTGCTCCCGGGCAGCTGAACAATATTTATCAGGATAACTGGCTTCTTTTTGCTATCGTCGGCATTTTATTCATTGCATGCATTTTTCGGATTCTGACTTCGAATACGATCCTTTGGCAGCGCATTTTGGGGGTGCTTTTTCTTCTCCTGGTTCCTCCATTTGCAAATGTCTGCATTTTTCTCGCGCCGGATACGAAAACAATGATGCTGCAAATGACTATGCCGATGGCGATGATCCTTCCGGGACTGCTGTCAATAATGCCGCAAGGCAAGTCCTCTTCTCACAGCTTCCGCATCAGACAATTCCCAAAGTATATTCTTTCCCTTGGAATTGTTGTCTGCATTTTCGGAAACGTGATGATGGTATCTGCAGATCAGCATGAAATGCTGCAGAGCCGCAATACCAGCATTTCTCTTATGAATCGCATTTTCTCAGAGAAAGAGATACAGAATGTCATATCGGATTCTGACGCAAAAATCATTTTCGCCGGAATTCCCGCCGATAACTCTCTCTTCTTAAAAGATGATCTGTGGAATACTACGAATTCCTATGCACACTATGGAAATTTCTGGACAAAAGGAAATTGCGTCACGCAAAGTTATACCGGCTTTCTGCGCGACTGCGGAATTGACATCAATCTCCTCTCTGATGATGTGAAATATCATAAAATTATTGCTTCTTCTGAGGTCCGGTCCATGCCGTCCTATCCGGAAAAAGGTTATATCCGGAAGGTTGACGGATACTATGTCATCAGGCTGTCCTGATAATCCTTATTCCCCATGCTTTTGAATATATGCTTCCACGACCTCCCGGATATGTCTCATCTTCT
>CAYYEB010000035.1:0-11973 GCA_964470725.1 uncultured Lachnospiraceae bacterium
GCGAGAACATATCATAGTAGCCTCTGAGGTAGATGAACACGATGATGAGAGGCAGTACCCATGTCATATACCAGCGCAGTTTCTTCGGAAAGTTCATTCCCTTTCCGGAGTCAGCTTCTTTGACAAAGCTGTCCCAGCCCCAGCCGTTTTTCCTTGTGCAGAAAAGCACAAAGGCAAGTGAACCAAGGGGCAGAAGATTATTTGAAACAATAAAGTCCTCCAGATCGAGGATCTGACTGCCTGGTCCGATCGGGTGAAAATTTGCGAAAACATTGTAACCGAGGACACAGGGCATACTTAAAAGAATAACCAGAATCGCACTGATAAGTACGCTTTTCTTTCTGCTCCAGCCGAACAGATCCATATCAAAAGCGATGATATTTTCAAATACCGCAATGACTGTGGTCAGGGCCGCAAAGGAAAGGAACACGAAGAAGAGCGCACCCCAGATTCTTCCGCCGGGCATTTTCGTGAACAGGTTCGGAATCGTCAGGAAAATGAGAGACGGTCCGGCGTCCGGCTGAATTCCGAAGGCAAAGCAGGCCGGAATAATGATGAAACCTGCCATCAGAGCCACGAGTGTATCGAGTGCAGTTACCGTCACAGCCTCTCCCGTCAGGGATCTGTCCTTACTTAAATAACTTCCGAAGATCAGCATGGCGCCGATACCGATCGACAGTGTGAAAAATGCCTGACTCATCGCAGCAAAGACAACATTTCCGATTCCCTTCTTTGCCATATCCTTAAAATTCGGAACAAGATAAAAACGTATTCCCGCACCTGCACCTTTGAGAAATACCGAGTGAACGGCAAGAATCAGCATGAGAATAAGAAGTGACGTCATCATCACCTTGCTGACCCGCTCCACGCCATTTTGAATTCCGAAATAGCAGATAATAAAACCGATGATGCAGACCAGAATCGTCCAGAAGGCCATCTGCGGTGCATTTCCGAGCATTTCACTGAACTCAGAGGTGATATAATCCCTTGATGCTCCGACAAATTCTCCTCGGATATGACGGTAACAGTAGAACATCATCCATCCGGCGACGGTCGTATAATACATCATCAGCATATAGCAGCCGACAATACTGATCCACTTCAGAAAATGCCAGCGGGTTCCCTTTGGCTCAAGAACCTCAAACGCCGTTGCGGCACTCTGCTTTGCAGCACGACCGATGGAAAACTCCATAACCATAACCGGAATACCGAGAATCAAAAGAAAGACCAGATAGATCAGAATAAAAGCGGCACCGCCATACTGGCCGCACAGATAAGGAAACTTCCAAACGTTTCCGATTCCGATGGCACATCCTGCGGAAACCAGAATAAAACCGAGGCGGGAACCGAAACTTTCCCGCTTTTTTGCTTTGTTTTCCATGAATAAAATCCCCCGAAATGATTTCAGATCTAAAAATAAAACATAGTGGGTATTATAACTCAAACTGTAGGAAAAGTCTTGCACTCAAAGAAGTCCTTTTTACGATTATTGTCAGAAAATGAGATCCGATTTTATTTTTGTTGATTTCTTAAAATCAGGAAAATTATGGAAACCTGATTTTTGACCATGCTCACAAATTTTATGCTTCATTCAGCTAAAGCACTGTTTAATTTTCAAAACAATCATGGGTTAGCTTTCCTTAACTGTGTACTTTGAAAAATGCAATTCAGCATAATGCCTACATGTGTTTCACAAAAAACAGGATTCTTGGAGTAAGTGTCAATTGTGTTTTGAAATACTTTCAGATACAATTTCTAGTGTAAAGATTGTATACAAAAGCAATCGACTCTATCACGTAATCTTATTTTCTGGGATCTATCTGATCCCTTGTATCAATTCATACTTGTTTTCATTAATAATTGGAGGAAAACATGATCGAGAAGCAGGAATGGGAAGGCTTTGAAGGACGTCTCTGGAAAGAGGAGATCAATGTACGGGATTTTATTCAGAAGAATTATACCCCCTATGACGGAGACGAAAGCTTTCTTGAGGGACCGACAGATGCAACCAATATCCTTTGGGGCAAGCTGCAGGAACTTCAGAAAGAGGAACGTGCAAAGGGCGGAGTTCTGGACTGTGAGACAGAAGTCGTTTCCGGACTGACAGCGTACGGACCGGGATATATCGATGAGAAGACAAAGGATCTGGAGAAGATCGTAGGCCTTCAGACAGATAAGCCACTGAAGAGAGCCTTCATGCCGTACGGCGGTATCAAGATGGCGGAACAGGCCGCTGAGAACTACGGATATAAAGTCAATCCGGAACTTCATAAGATCTTCACTGAATACCACAAAACACACAACCAGGCAGTATTCGATGCATATACTCCGGAAATGAGAGCTGCCCGTCACAGCCATATCATCACGGGTCTTCCGGATACATACGGACGTGGAAGAATCGTGGGTGATTATCGCCGTGTTGCCCTTTACGGAATTGATCTTCTGATCGAAGAAAAGGAAAATGACAAGGCCAACTGCGGTGACGGAACTATGACAGATGATGTCATTCGTCTTCGCGAAGAGCTTGCAGAGCAGATTAAGGCATTAAAGGGAATGAAGGCCATGGCTGCTTCCTATGGCTATGATATTTCTCAGCCGGCAAAGAATGCACATGAAGCTGTGCAGTGGCTGTATTTCGGATATCTTGCTGCGATCAAGACACAGAACGGTGCAGCAATGTCTGTCGGCCGTGTTTCCACCTTCCTTGATATTTATATGGAACGTGACTTAAAGAACGGAACAATCACGGAGAAGGAAGCACAGGAACTGATCGATCATTTCGTAATGAAGTGCCGTATGGTGAAGTTTGCAAGAATTCCTTCCTATAATGAATTATTCTCAGGTGACCCGGTATGGGCAACTCTGGAAGTTGCGGGTACCGGTGTTGACGGACGTTCCATGGTTACAAAGAATGACTACCGTTTCCTCCATACGCTTGAAAACATGGGACCGGCTCCGGAACCGAACCTGACCGTACTGTATTCCTCCAGTCTTCCGGAGAACTTCAAGAAGTATGCGGCTCATATTTCCGTGACAACTTCTTCCATTCAGTATGAAAATGATGATGTCATGAAGCCGGTATGGGGTGATGATTACTCTATCTGCTGCTGCGTATCCGCAACTCAGACAGGTAAGGAAATGCAGTTCTTCGGTGCTCGTGCAAACCTTGCAAAGTGCCTGCTCTATGCAATCAACGGCGGTGTTGATGCAAAGACAAGACAGCAGGTCGGACCTGCATATAAACCGATCACTTCCGAATATCTTGACTATGACGAAGTAATCGAGAAATTCGACAAGATGATGGATTGGCTTGCGGGACTGTACGTCAATACCCTGAATCTGATCCAGTATATGCATGACAAGTATTATTATGAAGCGGCCGAAATGGCTCTCATTGATACGGATGTCCGCCGCACATTTGCAACGGGTATCGCCGGATTCTCCCATGTGGTGGATTCCTTAAGTGCGATCAAGTACGCAAAGGTTAAGGTGATCCGTGATGAGACCGGTTTCGCTGTAGATTATGAGACGACAGGCGATTATCCGAAGTACGGCAATGATGATGACCGCGCAGATGATATCGCAGTCTGGCTGCTCAAGACTTTCATTACAAAGATAAAGAAGAGACATACATACAGAAACTCCGAGCCGACAACATCGATTCTTACCATTACATCGAATGTTGTTTACGGTAAGTATACGGGCAATATGCCGGATGGAAGAAGAGCAGGCACACCGCTTTCACCGGGAGCTAACCCAAGCTATGGCGCAGAACAGAACGGACTTCTTGCCTCTTTGAACTCTCTTGCGAAACTTCCGTATGAATGGGCTCTGGATGGTATTTCCAATACGCAGACAATGAACCCGAGTGCCCTCGGTCACAATGATGAAGAACGTGTGACAAATCTGGTTCATGTCCTTGACGGCTATTTTGATCAGGGCGCTCATCACCTGAATGTCAACGTCTTCGGTCGTGAGAAGCTTGAAGATGCAATGGCTCATCCGGAAAAGCCGGAGTACGCAAACTTCACAATCCGTGTTTCCGGTTATGCCGTGAAGTTTATTGATCTGACACGTGAGCAGCAGCTCGATGTCATCAGCAGAACATTCCATGATCATCTTTGATTCTGGAAACATACGACAGAAATAATCGGATTCGGATTTTATATAAGGCTGCCACAGATTTCTGCGGCAGCCTTAAGCATTAGTACCTCTTGAGGAAGAAAAATGGTCGGATATATTAATTCAGTGGAAAGCTTCGGCTCCGTGGACGGACCCGGAGTGAGATATATGTTCTTTCTGCAGGGATGTCAGATGCGCTGCGCTTACTGCCATAATCCTGAAACCTGGGCGCTTGAAGGCGGAAAGACAATGACACCGGAAGAGGCTTTTAAGCAGGCCTATCGCTATAAGGCGTACTGGAAACAGGGCGGTGGCATTACGGTAAGCGGCGGGGAAGCGATGCTGCAGATGGAGTTCGTCACCGAACTTTTTAAAATCGCAAAGAAACACAATGTCAGTACCGCGCTTGATACTTCAGGAAATCCGTTTACGCGTGAAGAACCTTTCTTTTCAAAGTTCCAGGAACTTATGAAAGTGACGGATCTTTTTATTCTTGATCTGAAGGAAATCAATGAGGAACATCACAAAAAACTGACAGGTAAGACAAACGCGAATATTCTGGACCTTGCAGGATATCTTTCCGACAGCGGAAAGAATATGTGGATTCGGCATGTGCTTGTCCCGGGAGTGACGGACAGTGAAGAAGATTTAAGAAAACTGGGAGAATTCGTCGCTTCCTTAAACCATGTGTTAAGATTTGAAGTGCTTCCCTACCATACTCTGGGAGTGCCAAAATATGAAAAACTCGGGATTGAGTATCGCCTGAAGGGTGTGAAGCCGGCTACGGAAGAAGAAAAGAAGCGCGCAGAAGAGATTATGCATTGCAATGACTATCAGGGGTATCGGAATGTTTTGTGAGTGTCTTTGATTGACCTTCAGTATCCGATTGAGTATTATAAAAACAGAACAATTTCGGGTAATTATTCAGTTGGAAGAGGCCGAGCAATGGATAATCAGAAGATTTATGATAAGCTGTGCCGGGGAGAATTTGAGATTCACAGGAAGAGCGTGGATCTTAAGGCTATGGTTTATCATATCATAGAGAGAACCGTTCCGATGATGAGGGATCAGTATCTGCATTTTCGTTATATCACCGAGAATCTGTATACGACAAAGGTGATGGCCGATGAGGATGCACTGAATATTGTACTGACGGAACTCATAGAAAATGCAAGGATTTTTACACCTGATGGCGGTGATGTCATGTTCGGAATGTCCGAGCTGCGTCATGATAAAAAGAAGGCGACATTTGAAATTCTGGTTCAGGATAACGGGATAGGCATGCCAAAGGATTTTATGCAGCATCTGTATGAACCCCATGCGCATCATGGATTAGACAAAGAACTGGAAGGAAATGGTCTCGGACTTGCGATTGTCAAAAAAATTATGAATCTGATCGGCGGCAATATTTACTGTGAGAGTGCTCCCGGAATGGGAACGATATTCCGTCTGATGTTCACTCTTGAAAAAGCGGAAGAACAGCAGTATGATCAGAAATCTGTACCGGATATGCGGAGAGATTTTTATAATTTCAAAAATAAAAATATCCTTCTTGTGGAGGATCATCCGCTGAATCTGGAAATCGCAAAGGATCTGCTCACCGATGCGGGATGCAATGTGCTGGAAGCGGAAAATGGTGAGGAAGCGGTTGCACAGTTCCTGAAAAATGAGGATAAACTGGATCTGATATTAATGGATATCCGGATGCCCGTAATGGATGGAATAGAGGCAACGAAGGCAATACGGAACATGGATGATGAAAAGGCAAAAAGAATACCGATTATTGCTTTGACGGCGAGTGCTTATGAGGGCGACATCCATCGGAGCTCCCTGGCCGGAATGAATGAATCCGTGTTAAAACCGATCGATCCGACGAAACTGTATGAAGTGATGTCCAGATTTCTCTTTGAAAGAGAAAAGGAGGGGAATAAAAACAGCATTTATGAACGACAAAAAGATTGATTCTGCAATGGAGAAAATCGTAGAGGATACGGTGGGAGATCTGCCGGTGCAGAAGCCACGAAAAAAGAAACATCATGGCGGCCTTATTGCTTTGATTGTCGTGATTCTTATAATTGCGGCAGGAGCTGCAGGCTACTGCGTATATGCGGACCAGTATACCGATAAATTTATAGAAGGAACCTTTATCAATGGAGAAAATGTTGGAAATCTGACGGCGGCACAGGTGGAGTCCTCCATCAAGAAGCGTGTGGAGAACTATGAACTGACGGTAGATTTCGGCAACGGGCAGACGGAAAAGCTGACCAATGAGGACGTAGGACTTACATATACTCCGGACGGCAATGTGGAAAAGATTCTTCAGGAGCAAAACAAGTACGCATGGATCGAAGGGAAACTTCTTGGAAAGAAACAAAATTATACGGTGGGAGAGTCCTATAGTTTTGATTCGGATAAAGTGAAAAATGCGTTGAACGGATTCCCCGAAATGCAGACGGAGAAACAGACGGCCCCGCAAAATGCGTATATGACGCGTAACGACGACGGAACTTTTACGATTGTTCCTGAGGCGGAGGGAAATACAATTGTTCCTGATGTTGTCTATAAGGCCGTTGATAATGCCGTAAAAAGGGGAAAACGAAAAGTCGATGTGACAAAGCTGAAGGGTGTATATGAAAAACCGACGGTACTTTCGGATGACAAGGATCTGAATGCACAGGTGGATGATCTCAACAATTTTCTGAGCACAACTGTCACATACAAGAAGTATAACGGGGACACGGTCACTCTTGACAAAAACACAACAAAGGACTGGCTTTCCGTATCTGACGATGATTCGAACTATTACTACATCAATACAGATGTGATCCGTTCGAAATGTGCAGACTTTATCAAACAGTTTGCTGCCTCCGATGATGAAGTGAAGGATACAACGACGTTTCATTCTCAGAACAAAGGGGATATACAGCTTCCCTGCAAGAAATACGGACATACCATTGACCAGTCCGCAGAGACGGAGGCGTTATATCAGGATCTGATCAATAAAAAGTCGGAAACAAGGACGCCGACCTATAGCATGAATACGCAGAACGGGGGATTTGGTGATGTCTTTGTGGAAATCGATCTCGATGCCCAGCACGTGTATGTGCATAAGGGAGATACCATCGCATTTGACTGTGACTGCGTAAGCGGACTTGCCACGGATCCTTCCCGTGCAACGCCGAAGGGTGTCTTTAAAATCTTTTGGAAAACAACAAATCGTGACCTGAAGGGAAATTACGGACCGGATGGTCAGCCCGGATATGTCTCCCATGTTAATTTCTGGATGCCGTTTAACGGTGGCGTAGGAATGCATGATGCCAGCTGGAGAAGTCAGTTTGGTGGGCAGATTTATAAGACAAGCGGATCACATGGCTGCGTCAATCTGTCCTATGATTCGGCAAAAGCAATTTATGATCTTGTAAGTGTCGGAACTTATGTGATTGTCATTTAACCTGAAATCCCTCGGATCCGTATCGGAATTGATGCGGATCCGGGGGATATTGTATTTCAGATAAGATTCAGCAGATCGAGAGGCTTTGAGATTTTAAAATCCGGATGCGGAACATCACCGAATCCGTATTCCGCAAAAATAAATGGTATTCCGGCCTTGTGCGTGGCAGTGAAATCGCCCATTGTATCACCGATATAAACCGGCTCGGTCAGATGATAACGTTTTACTGTTTCCGCAATATTTTCAGCTTTTGCATGTCCGGTATCTCCGGGGCAGAGATGATCTTTTACAAAGGGACCAAGCCCGGTGCGTTCAAGCATCACTTCAATATATCCCGCCTGGCAGTTACTGACAATGAAAACAGGATATTTTTCGGAAAGCGTCTGAAAAAGTTCATGGATTCCGGCATAAGGTTTCGGTCCGTGATGCAGCAGGTATGCATTTTCGTCTATGCAGCACTGCCGTGTCAGTTCGTCAACTTCTTTTTCCGGAAGATCCGGGAAGAGAGAACGCCCGATATCCGGAAGAAGTTTTCCGAATTCTTTTTTGAGGCGCTGCGGTGTGATGACATCGGATGAAATTTTGTAGGAGCTGCAGGTGATTTTCCAGGAATCAGCCACTGCAGAAGTGGAATCCCAGATGGTTCCGTCAACATCAAATATAAAAGAGTTCATAATTCTCCTTAAAAATCATGCAATACAACAGATTTATACAGTATATAAAAAATTGAGGTATTTCGCAATGAATACAGAAATGGTAAAGCTTTTGGCTGTATGGTATAATCAGAACAAACGGGATTTGCCCTGGCGACACACAAAGGATCCATATAAAATCTGGGTGTCCGAAATTATGCTTCAGCAGACAAGGGTAGAGGCCGTCAGGGGATATTATGAAAGATTTTTAAGGTATCTTCCTGATATTGCGGCACTGGCGGACTGTCCGGAAGATGAGCTGCTGAAGCTATGGGAAGGTCTTGGCTACTATAACCGGGTGCGAAATATGCAGAAGGCGGCAAAGACGATTATGGCTCAGTATGAGGGGATTTTTCCGAATACGACAGAGTCAATACTGCATCTTCCGGGAATCGGCCCATATACGGCCGGTGCCATCGGATCAATTGCGTTCGGACTCAATGAGCCCGCGGTTGACGGAAATGTGATGCGCGTCATGGCAAGGCTTGAAAATTCCGCGGAAAATATCCTGAATGACAGGGAAAAGAAGAGAGTTACTTCTAACCTTCGGGAACTTATGAGAACTGCGGCTGAGGAATGGAGTGAGTGGGATCCGGGAGATTTCAATCAGTCGCTGATTGAACTTGGAGCGATTGTATGTCTTCCGAATGGAGATCCTGATTGCCCGCACTGTCCGCTTGCAAAGATGTGTGAAGCCCATCAGAACGAAACAACGGACCACATTCCGGTGAGAGTTCGAAAGGGCACCCGAAAAATTGAGAAAAAAACGGTCCTTCTTGTACGGGACGGAGAAAAAACGGCTGTGAGGAAGCGGCCGGAAAAGGGACTCCTGGCAGGACTCTATGAATTTCCGAACATTCCCGGAAACGCAGACGAAGAGGAAGTGCTGCAGCATGTGGAGTCACATGGACTGATTCCCATTCGAATTCATAAAATAAAAAATGCCAGACATCTCTTTTCTCATGTGGAATGGCAGATGACCGGATATGAAATCTATGTGGCGGCAGCGGATGATGAAAAGAAAGGCGACTGGATTTTTGTCAGTGGGAAGGAAATGGAAGGACGCTATGCAGTGCCGTCCGCATTTTCGGCTTATGCGGATCTGTTGTCCGTAAAGCGGGGAAAAAAGGCTGAGCTGACCACTTAAAGAAAGGAAAATAAAATGAAAATTCTTACGGTGGCAATACCATGCTACAATTCTGAAAAATATATGAAGAAGGCAATTGACCACGCGCTGGTTGGCGGCGAGGATGTGGAAGTTCTGATTATTGATGACGGTTCTTCGGATAATACGCTTAAGATTGCGGAAGAGTATCAGAAAAACTTCCCGGGAATCGTTCGGGCGATCCATCAGACGAATAAGGGACATGGCGGTGCCGTCAATACCGGAATCGAGGAGGCATCGGGGATCTATTTTAAGGTATGCGACAGTGATGACTGGCTGGACTATGATGCTTATATGAAGATTCTTGACATTCTGAAAGCAGCGGTACGCGGTCCCCGGACACTGGACGTCCTGTTCAGCAATTACGTGTATGACAAGGCAGGGGCCAGAAAAAAGAGAGTTATGCGCTATACGGGATCTTTTCCGGAGGGGAGGATCTTTACGTGGGATGAAATAGAAAAACCGCTTAATACCCATCGGTATGTTCTGATGCATTCGCTGATTTACAGGACATCTCTTTTAAGAGAGTGCGGTCTGAAGCTTCCGGAACACACATTTTATGTGGATAATATTTATGCATTTACCCCGATGCAGTATGTGAAAACGATGTATTATCTGAATATGACGTTTTACAGGTATTTCATCGGACGGGCGGATCAGTCCGTCAATGAAAAAGTAATGATGGGAAGAATCGATCAGCAGATTCGCGTGACAAAGATCATGATCGACAGTTACCGACCGGAACTTTTGAAAAAGAAAAATCAGATGACGTATATGATACATGATCTGAGTATTATTATGGCGATTTCCTCCATTCTTCTTTTAAGAATCGGGACAGACGACGCATTGCAGAAGAAGAATAAATTGTGGGAATACTTAAGAAGAAAAGACCTGTTTCTTTATTTAAAGATTAGGAGAGGAATTCTCGGAAGGGCTCTCAACATGCCGGGAAAGCCGGGACGTGATCTTGCCGTGAAGGGCTATAGCCTCGTGCAGAAATTTTACGGATTTAACTGACAGATCAGCCAATAGAAAAAAGACATATGCTGCTTGCTGGGCCTTATGAACTCGGCGAAGGAAATATATCCCCCGGACGCAAACCACAATTGTTTTTGCCTGGCGTCCGGGGGATCATTTTATCCTGACTTACTGCCTGTGCAGTAAAAATTATCTTACAATTACATTCAGCTTTTCCGGAAGGATTCCGGCCTGTATGACATCATGAATGCTGCCGGACTCGCCGTCGAGATGAATCGGACGGTCTTCGTCGGCGCGGATTTCGGCAGAAGTACATCTGAGAAAATGTACATGGGGGAAGTGAACCTGTTTTCCGAAACGGGTCAATGTGAGAGCTGAAACGAGTTCGCCCCGGGTCACACCGTCCCCTACGACAAAGAGATCGAGAATACTGTCGTTGGGTTTCGCCTCGGGAGCCATCATAAATCCGCCGCCCTCATATTTCTGATTCATGATGCAGATGAAGAAGATTCCGGGATAATGAAACTTTCTTCCGCCATCAAGTCGTATCGACATGGGGCCGGGCTTATAGATGAGGATTTGTTTGAGCGCAATGGCCCCATAGGTGAAACTTCCGAGATGAACGGCATTTAATGTATCCTTAATGGGAGAAGAGAGTGCTTCCTGACAGATACTTGCATCAAATCCGATTCCGGCACTGACTCCGAATCTGCGTACTTTGTCATTTATTTTGAGATATCCGATGTCCATGGGAACGATAAGACCCGGATGAAGAATCGTTTCAAGAGCTTCCTGGGGATCCCGACGCAAATGCATTCCTCTTGCAAAATCATTTCCCGATCCATTGGGAATCACTCCGAAAGTGATGGAATTAAGATTCGTCAGTCCGTTCAGGATTTCATGGATGGAGCCGTCTCCTCCGACACAGATGATGGTGGCATTTGGATCTCGGGAGGAAATGTCATGGGATATTTTTTCGGCATGTCCCTTGTATTTTGTTGCGATCACCTGATGGGGAATACCACGCTGATGCAGAATCTGCTGTACCCGACTCCAGACAGTTACTTTTTCAGAGGAGTGGGATGCAGGATTCAGGATAAAATAGTACATAGATGCCTCCGTTTACTTTTTTTCTTCGTTTTCTTTTTCTGAATCTTCAGCCTGCGGATCGGGAAGATAAATATGCACACGCATAATGCGGTTCTTCCGGACAGCTTCCACGATCAGTTTTGCGCCTTCATCCGAGATGACAAATTCCCCTACTTTCGGAAGATTATCCTCGGAATGCTCGATAATATATCCTCCGACGGAGTCATAGTCTTCGGATTCCAGATGAAGACCGATTGCCTTGTTCAGATCGTCAATATCCATCGAGCCCAGACAGGAATATTCTTTTCCGGGAACAAGTTCGGTCAGTTCTTCTTCATCCCTGCCCTTGTATTCATCATGAATGTCCCCCACAATTTCCTCCAGGACGTCTTCCATGGAGATCATTCCGGAAGCCGCTCCGTATTCATCAAGGACGATAACAACGGAAAGGGAGTTGAGCCTCATTTCATCGAGCA
>CAYYEB010000036.1:0-11922 GCA_964470725.1 uncultured Lachnospiraceae bacterium
GAAACCGTCCATTTCCACGAGCATCTGATTCAGGGTCTGTTCTCTTTCATCATGGCCGCCGCCAAGACCTGCTCCTCTGCGCCGCGCCACGGCATCAATCTCATCGATAAATACGATACAGGGATGATTTTTCTTGGCCTGCGCAAAAAGATCTCTGACACGGGAAGCGCCGACACCGACGAACATTTCCACGAAATCAGAACCTGAAATGGAGAAAAACGGAACACCGGCCTCGCCTGCCACAGCCTTTGCAATCAGGGTTTTTCCGGTTCCGGGAGGTCCCACAAGCAGAACGCCCTTCGGAATTCTGGCTCCGACGCTCGTATATTTCTGCGGATTTTTCAGGAAGTCCACGATTTCCTGAAGGTCTTCCTTTTCTTCCTCCAGTCCTGCCACATCGGCAAATGTCACCTTATGTTCATTTCCCGAAAGCATCTGTGCACGGCTCTTGCCGAAATTCATCATCTGTGAATTGGCTCCGCCGCCTCCGGCCTGACGTGTCATCACATACAGGAAGAAGAACATCAGAACTACCATCACTATGACCGGAAGAATGCTTGTAAGGAACGTGTGATCCTCCGGCACATCCGTCACTTTCACGGAAAGATCCGGATAGTTCTTCCTGAGTGTTTTGACAATGGAATTGACATCCGTGTCATAAAAGCTCTTATCCGAGCCGCTCTTCAGCGACACATCAAGGCTCCCTGTCGGCACCTCGGAATTCTGATGAATGGTCACTGACTCAACTTTATCCGCCTTCAGATCTTCGGTAAACTGTTCATAGGTATAGTTGGACGTATTGTTATTGTGTCCGGAAATGGCGGAAATTGCCATGATAAATACGAACAGTATCACGATATAGAGCCAGACGGATCTTGATGATTTTGAATTCAACTCTTACTCCTCTTCTATTACTCCAATATACGGGAGATTCCGGTATTTCTGATCAAAGTCCATGCCGCAGCCGACAACGAACTTATCTTCAATCGTAAATCCCTCATAATCTACCTTGACATCCTTCTCCCGCCGATCCGGCTTGTCAAGAAGGGTACACAGACGGATGGAATTCGGATGACGGTCTTTTAACAGGCCCATCAGATAATACAGGGTTCTCCCGGAATCAATGATGTCCTCCACAATCAGAACATCCTCGCCTTCCAGCGGCTCATCCAGATCCTTGATGATCTTGACCACTCCGCTTGACTTCGTACCGCTGCCATAGCTTGAAACAGACATAAAATCAAGTGTCACCGGAACGTCTTCTGAGATTCTCTTGGAAAGTGCCGTCATAAAATAAACTCCGCCCTTTAAGATGCAGATCATATGAATGGTCTTGCCGCGATAATCTTTGCTGATCTCGGCTCCAAGCTCTTCGATTCTCTTCTCCACCTGATCCTCTGTGATCATTACACTGATTTTCTGTGCCATAATGAGCCCCCTTCTTGCATTATGCCCCATACACCCTTGTATGCCGGCTCTGCCTGTAACGTTTATACTAACATATTCCCATCTTTTTGTGTGATTTTTCTATGCGGCTTATCCCCTTCCTGCCTCAAAATCAGAATATTCCGCTGCGACACGTCCGCTTAACTCATCTCACTGCGAATTATTCGCACGGCTCTCGACCACGATAGTTGCGTTTGTGGATCTCGAGCCGGCGCAATTCTTGTGAGATTTCGTACGCGTTCCTAAGGTCTGCAGCCGGAATATTCTGATTTTTCGGCATTTCGAAGACGTAAATCATATAAAAAGATTGTTCTAATTCAATATTCCGTGTATAAATAGCAGGACGTCTCCCCGTTCCCGCTTTGCGATGAGATCCTTCGGCAGGTTCAGGTACTTTCCGGTTTCACGGTCAAATAATTCCAGAATCAGACGAGTGTGAAGGCCAGAGACGTCCTTTAACGTATGGAGCGTCCGTGAAATCGCCAGACGGATGACTTCCTCGCACATAAGCTTCGGTTCCTTTTTCACAAGGTCGTCATGGATTCTCAGAGCAGTTCCCTTCGCAAGGACCGTTCGCTTCCTTTCGCCTGCGTTTTTCTTTGCTCCGTCTGACCTGTCCGAATGAGTTTCTTCTATATAAATAGGATCATCTGCACAGCCTGTCGGAAGTTCTTCCACATACTGCGCATACCGTTTTTTCGCTTCCTCCTCAATAAAGTCCGAAGCTTCAGCTGCGATACGGGCGGTATCCGCCATATGACTCACCGTCTGCGCGTTGATTTCCCGCGTCAGATACGGAAGCACATGATGACGAATCCTGTTTCTTGCCGCATCATCGTCAAGGTTCGTGGAATCCGTCCTCCAGGAAATGTCATGTGATCGAAGCCATTCCTCCTCTTCTTCACGCGTCACCGCAAGAAGAGGCCGAATGTAAATGCCACGCTTCGGCCGGATTCCGGCCAGTCCCTTAAGACCGCTTCCCCGCGCCAGCTGAAAGAGCATGGTTTCCGCAAGATCGTCCTTCTGATGGGCGAGAGCAATTCTGGTATCCGGAACCTCAGAGGCTGCCTTCTCAAAAGCTTCATAGCGGACAGCCCGACCGGCCTCTTCGAGAGTCATCTTACGTTTTGCAGCCTCTGACGGAACATCACGCTTTACAAGCCGAAACGGAATTTGCTCTTTTTCACACAGCGATTTCACATATTCCGCATCCTGATCCGCTTCCCTGCCACGGATTTCATGATGCACGTGCAGAACCTCAAAAGGAATTTCCTTATCCGCACAGATTTTTTTCATCATATAAAAAAGGAAGACCGAATCAGCGCCTCCGGACACGCCGGCGATCACTCGGCGCGCACCCTGAAGCATTCCGGTCTCCCCGACATATTTTCTTACCTTTTTATCTGCTGTAATTTGCATCTTTTTCCATTTTCTTATCAGATATTACCCACAATGCAAGATGGATATATCAAGGCGCAGATCCCGGCCTCATTGGTCCGGGCATCCAAGCGGAAGCTTCCCGGAACAACAGGCCATGATTGAGCCTCGTCTCTATCGATCTCTAAGCAATCACTAATTATCAGAAGAACGGTCACTGTTCTTAAACAGCACCTCATCGGATTCCACAAGCCCCAGCCGCTCCTTGGCCAGCTGTTCAATGGCCGAATCCGTACTCATCGCCTCCCGGACCGATTCTATGCTCTTCGTCCGTTCTTTCTCTTTTGTAATCTCTTCCTGCAGAGAGCTCGTCTTCGCATCATTGGCATCAATTCTCTTCTGCAGATGCCAGCCGTCGATGAACAGAACAACGCATAAAATGATAACAATCACGACAATTGCCCCGATTGCAGGATTTCTTCTGAAAAATCCACGCTTCTTCCTTCGTCTCCTTCTGCTCACCTGGCCGTTTCCTTCCTTATTACTTTAAAGATGCCTGTATCTTACACCCCGAAATCTAATGCTGCAACCTTTCTCCCTGACCGTCTCTCTAGAACAGTCCTGCTTATTACCGTTCACCCTTATTGTATACAGGAACTCAGATCATGGCCTGATTGCTCCGGGCGTCCGAGTTCCGCCAGTTCTTAATGAATGCGCAGCATGAATTTAGAACTGCTGCGAGAACGAGCGAGCGGGAGCGTCCGGGAGCAACAGGCCATGATTGAGACCCGTCCTTGGAGCTGACTCCTGCTTATCGCAGTTCAAAAAGGATGCACTATCAGATATACTCATACATATCCGCAACATTTTCCTTCTTAGTTGTCTCCAGAACCTCTTTTACACGGACCTTCACAACTCTCTCTCCAAAGTGAATTTCAATGACATCGCCTGATTTCACATCCTGAGATGCTTTGGCAACCTTGTCATTTACGGACACGCGTCCCGCATCACATGCCTCATTGGCAACCGTGCGGCGCTTGATCAGTCGTGATACTTTTAAAAATTTATCCAGTCTCATTTTAAATCCTCCTGTCATATATCATTTTTCACTTCTATACACTGATGGGGCTCAGATTATGACCTGATTGCTCCGGGCGTTCGAGTTCCGCCAATCTACTCCTGCACCTTCAGAATATACGTGCTCACCCCGTCGGAGTACACTGTCTCCCCGATGCTCTGCAGCACCTTATCCTGCAGGTTCGGGTATTTCTCCCGTTCCAGATTACCGATATAGATATAACGGATGTTATACTTTCTGATCAGCTTTTTGATTTCATCTGCATCGGTTGAGGTATAAATTGTCTGGATGTCAGCCAGGCGTTTGTCTTCATCTTCATGACCGCCGCGCCAGAGCCATTCATGGACGTACCACCCATCCACGGTCGGAAGACCTGTCGCCACGGATACCCGCTCATAATCCGAGTAGCTGTCGCCCGGTGCCTCGAGGATTGTCGAGGTATCATGCACATGCCCATTGAGCCACTGAATCGCTCCGAAATCCGACGGAAAACTTTCGCTCACAAAGACCGACGCATCCGTGCTGACTCTTTTCTTCGGATTAAAAATATTTCCGAACCAGGAGCTTACCGCTTTCCCGGTATACCCCGCCGTAAGCACAAGCAGCCCCAGGAAAATGCATCCGATGCTCCGGCTGATCTTTCCGGCTTTCTTTTTCGGAAGTCCGCAGATGGTCCGCACAATGACATAGGCCATCATAATTCCGAATAAAATAAATGCCTGATAGGTCAGCTTGAACATCGTATTGGCCCGGTAATGTTCCGCTCCGTAAATGTCCTTGACATAGATCACCTCCGGAAGAAACACCAGTCCGGCCGCACAAAGTCCCCACAGCAGCACCGTCAGGTCAGGCAGTGCCATGACCCGTACATGCTGCAGCGCCTTCGGTGAGGAAGCCTTCATCTCCCTTCGCTCACGCACAAGGCAGATGATATAAAAGAGCAGAACCGCAGCCGGCAGTCCCCACAGAATCAGCATCTGATACCAGAGCGTATGGCTGTGCGTCAGTCCGATCTTTGACGAGATCTGATAAAAGGACATGGTAAACGGCAATGCCGCGGCATACCCGATAATGAGTATTTCCACAGCTTCCCCCAGCATAATCACAAGCCAGCGGACAAACTCTCCGCGATAGGTTCGAAGGTTCACGAAAAAGAGGATCGATCCGCAGACTACATAATAGATCGGAAAATCCCAGAAATTAGTCCAGCGAAATACCCCGGTAAATATTCCGATCAATATCATTTCCGGACGAAGTGCAGGCCTTATATCCGGTCTTCTCGGATCTTCTTTCTGGGCCCAGGCGTATACAATCGCGATCACCGCGAGTACGAAAATCATATTCACATAATGTGCGTGCAGATCCCCCAGTACCGAAGAATAGGCCGGAAATTCATGAATTGTCTTGTCCGGAAGATCCGGATTGTAGCCGATATATCTTGTCGAATCCGGAAACCAGTAGGAATATTTCTTTCCGCCAAGTCCGAAGAGCGGATAGATGATCCCGAAGATCACATAGTGAAAATTTCCGCAAAAGGCCACTGCCGTTCCGCCGAGAACTCCCGCAAACCACGGTGACTTTGCCGTCTTTCCCATCCGGTCCCGCATCAGCTGATATGTCAGAGAGAACGGAAGGGCAAATGAAAATGCCGTCACGGTCCCACGCATCAGGTTATAGCTGACGCCGGCGGCATCTCCGGTCATTTTCATCAGAAATGCAGCCATATACTGGCCGCCATAATAATAGTTGACTGTATATCCGGCATACCACGGGTCCTCGAAGGGCATGTAGACACTTCGTGACATCGCCGTCAGGAATCCGTAATCCATAAACTTTTCCGTTCCGTAGGCCTCCGGCCGGAAACCTATAATATACACCGCCAGTGCGAAAAGGCCTGTGAAGAGTATTTCCTCTACGAGAACAAGTTTCCATCGTACATTCAGACTCTTCAGATCTATCTTCTGTTTCTTCCTTCTCCACAGAAGAATTCCATAATTTGCCGCCGCGAGTACGAGAACAATCAAAAGAATATTCCTCTGCCGAAACTCAAGGGCGTGAAGCACATTAAAAATCCACAGAATCCAGGCAGACAGAAACAGTCCGATCACCTTGGAGAAAAGCCATCCCCCGTCATCGAATTTTCCGAAAACGGAAAATGACAGCGGAAGGAATGCGATTCCAAGCAGAAATATGGATGCCCACCACAAAAAAATCGAAAACATATTGTCAGCAAACTCCCTGCATTTCTTTCCATTATGTTGCGTTTCCTATCATACCCCATATCGGCCGCAATATACAAGACTGCAGCATTAGGCGCAGCTAACTATTGAGATTAAATCTCATTTTTTTCTTGCTTTTTCAAATTTTCTATGGTACATTGTTTTCAACAAATTAATATCACTTTCCGGAAACACAGATAACAGCGTCGACCATTTTCGAAGTTCACGAATATTCCGGAAATTGATCTGGATCAGAAAAGGAGATATTTATTATGGCTAAATGGGTTTGCAGTGTATGCGGTTATGTTTATGAAGGCGATGCAGCTCCGGAAAAATGTCCTGTCTGCGGTGCTCCGGCATCTAAGTTCGTAAAGCAGAGTGATGATCTCACATGGGCAGCAGAGCATGTAGTCGGTGTTGCAGCTGATGCTCCGGATGACATCAAGGAAGATCTTCGTTCCAATTTCACAGGCGAGTGCTCTGAAGTTGGTATGTATCTTGCAATGGCTCGTGTAGCTTACAGAGAAGGCTATCCGGAAATCGGTCTTTATTACAAGCAGGCAGCATGGGAAGAAGCTGAGCATGCTTCCAAGTTTGCAGAACTCCTCGGCGAAGTTCTGACAGACTCCACAAAGAAGAACCTGGAAATGAGAATCGAAGCTGAGAACGGCGCTACCGCAGGCAAGACAGATCTTGCAAAGCGCGCAAAGGCTCTGAATCTCGATGCAATCCATGACACAGTTCATGAGATGGCTCGTGACGAGGCAAGACACGGCAAGGCATTCCAGGGTCTGCACAAGAGATATTTCGAGTAATCTTTCCTTCTAAAATAAACTGAGCAAGAGTCAATTGACTGTCTGACAGATAACACAGACGGTCATGTGAGGCAGAAAAACATATCTTCCCGCGTTCAAAATCCTTTTTGATTCCCGTCGGAGCGATGGTTTTTCTGCCTCACATTCTTTTGTATTTTAAAAAGGTCCCCGGCAGAAACACCGGGAACCTTTTTTATCGCTTACTGAAAAAGATTTTTCACCCACTGTACGATTTTTGCGAAAAGGCCGGAAGCCTCTTCCTGAGAAATACCATATTTGCTGAGATCCACGCCACTCTTCTGAAGTTCTTCATAGATTTTTCCTGCCTGCTGCGTCAGGGTCTTTGTATTAAGATCCAGTTTACTCAGCTTTTCCATGAGTTCGATGATCAGCTGCCGGTCCTGGTCGGAAAGGCTGATGTTCAGCTGTTTGGAAATATCATCGACCGCCTCTCCGATCTGTTTCGGATCCTTCAGATCTTTTTCCGCCACAACCTGTTTTGCTGCGGCAACGAGCTGCGTCGTCTTCTCGGAATCTCCAGTATCCTGGGCGACCTTTCCGGTCGTCACCAGCTCATCCGTCGCACCGTCAACCACGGTCGGTTCAATCACTTCGCCGTTCATTTTCGAATAGGCTTCCATTGCGCCGACCAGTGCCGCCGTTCCTGAAATATTCGTCGGTCCGGCCACAACGACGTCTGCATTCTTCATTCCTGCAGTTGCAAGGGCATTTTCATACATCTCCGAAGTCACATAGGTAATATTATATGTTTCCACCTTGATTCCGTTGCCCTCTTTGGCCGCTTCCACCTTGCAGGAAGAAAGCGCCTTCGATCCGATGAGTGAAGAGGAGACTTTGCCATCCAGATATTTATGCTCATCCGCATTTGTAACCGTCACGGTTGTATCTCTTGTCAGCTCATCTTCCGTCACCCCAAGAAGTTTTAAAACAGTCGCCTTCTGCGATGACGTGAGATCTGCTCCGAGGGATACATACGGAGTTGTCTCTGCATCCGCCATAGCCGTCACCGGGGCCAAAGTACCGGTCAGTGTCAACACCGATGCCAGAAGAATTGCCGTCTTTTTAATTTTCATCTTATCTCCTTTTTATCTGCAGTCTGTTTGCTGCTTCAAAATTGTAAAAGTCATTTCTTAAAACAGATCTCCCGGTACATATGTCAATGTCCGGGAGATCTGATACTCGACATTATACAGTTGTAAGAACAAAATGCAATAAAAATTTTATGAAATATCCGCAAGTGCATCCGCAAGTTCCGCGAACTGCGCAAGGGAAAGTTTTTCTCCCCGGATCTGATCGGAAAGACCGATCTTTCTTAACGCCTCTTCCGCCTGCTGTCTTGTAAATGGAAGCTCTGGATAGTTGGCAATTCCATTACTGAGCTTCTTTCTGCGCTGATGAAATGAAGCCTTAATAAGATCAAAGAGCATCTTTTCGTTCTTCACATCCACCGGCGGCTTATCATAGCAGTGCAGCGTCACTACGGCACTGTCCACTCCCGGCTGCGGAATGAAGGAATTCGGGTGAACGATAAAATTCACTTCCGCATCGGCATAATACTGCACCGCAAGTGATAACGCGCCATAGGCCTTCGTCCCCGGAGCTGCCTGCATTCGGTCCGCAACCTCTTTCTGCACCATCACCGTCATCGATTTCATCGGCGCATGGCTTTCAAAAAGTCCGAGAATAATCGGAGTTGTAATATAATAAGGAAGATTTGCCACCACCTTGACCGGCTGTCCGTCATTATCTTCTTCCGCTATTTTCCGGATATCCGTTTTCAGAATGTCCGCCGAAAGAATTTTCACATTGTCGAATCCGGACAGTGTATCCTCAAGTACCGGAAGCAGAGTCCGGTCAATTTCCACGGCACAGACCTTTCCGGCTGAAGAGGCCAGATACTGCGTCAGTGTTCCGATTCCCGGACCGACCTCCAGAACAAAGTCATCCGCTCCAACCTCCGCCGCATCGATAATTCCTTCCAGAACTCCTGCATCAATCAGAAAATTCTGTCCGTATTTCTTTTTGGCCGAAAGATTGTATTTCCGGAGAATTTTTCTTGTCTCCGAAGGCTTTCCGAGATATGGCTCCATACTTCTCCCTTTTGATTATTTTCAGAAATTAAAATCCTTCTCCTTCAGGATGATACGTCCGTCCGCGCTCTTTTCGGATCTTCCGAACCGAAGTTTGCGATTGTGACGCTCAATTCCTCTGTCCACCATCTGACGCACAAGACCTACCGTGACAGGTTCGGAATCCTTCTGATTGTCACCGATCATCGTATACAGTGCCAGCGTTGCCAGTTCATCCAATTTATAACCGTGCTCCTTCGCATACGTCTTTGCAAAGGTCACAAGTTCATCATTGGTAAATACCGGAACCGTGATCTGGGATGTGAATTTCTTCGCAAAGTCCGGATGCGTACTCAGCATGAGCCGCATATCCTTCTTCTCGTCCTCCAGAATGACGAGAAGGTCATCCGTTCTGAATTCCATCGCACGGTTCAGTTTGTCAATGGTTGTATCATTCAGTGATCCGGCCGCTTCAATAATCAGAAAGCCGCCGGCCAGTTTCTGCACGACTTCCGCAGGATCTTTCTGATTAAAGTCCTCTGCAACAATTGTGGCAATCTTGGCTGCCTGAAGATGCAGATGCTGGCACACGCACAGAATCAGGCCATGTGCAAGTCTCGTCTTGCCGGATCCCTGTCTGCCGATGATCACCACATTGCCGCTTCTGCTTGTCTTTGTTCCGCAGTTGTTGTGGATATCCGCAAGAGCCGTTGTCACCTGATAATCCACACCGGGAATGGATGCAAAATAGGAAAGCGCACGCTTTTCATCATCTTCCAGCTTTCTGGCCTCCACAGGTATTCTGTGAAATACCTTCGGCTCCTCCATGATATGCTGGATAATGTCCTTACTGCCCTCCACCTTATTTTCCTCAACGGCCGAAAGGTTCAGCAGGGAATCACCATTTGGTTCTTTTTTCTCCTTCGGTTCTTCTGCAAGCAGTTCCTTTTGAATCTCCTGATCCGTTCCGAAGGTCGGGAACTGTTCTCCCGCCTCCTGTCCGTCTCCCGCCTGCTCTTCCGACGGGTTCCCGGAATCTGAGTTCTTCGAAGGATTCGTTCCGGATGCTGTATTCGTACTTTCAGGCGCGAGTTTTCCCTGTGCCTCAAAGACCGTCTTTCTTGCAGCTTCCTCCGGTTCCGGAATCTTTGTGTTCTCGGTCTTAATGCCGGACTTTTTCATGGCCTTTGAGAGTTCGTCACGGAAATGAAATTCACGGGTCAGCCCCAGTGATTCGTCCGTTTCCCTGCCTGTCAGAGCAGCCGTTCTTTCCCCGGGCTGTCCTTTTTTCCTGTCACTTTCTGAAATCGGAAGTTCTTTCTCTTTTTCATCCGCCGGACGATCCTGTTCCAGAGTATCCGCCATCGTGTACTGTCCCGACGCCACCTCGCTGGCAAATTCACTTCCCGTTTCAGCAAACAGTTTTTCCAGATCGACAGACTCGTTCTTATCGGAGTCCTCATTCATAAAATGGTCCAGATTGTCGTCTTCCAGATTTATTTTCGGCACTTCAGTCCGGGTCGACGCCTTTCTCACAACAGAACCGCTTCCGACATCTTCTGACTCCGGCTCCAGATCAGGAATCTTCGGTGCCATATCTTCCGCTTCTGCTTCCTGTCGTTCTTCCGCGGCCTTCTCCGTTGTACGAATACCGGAAAAGACGGATTTAATACCGTCAGCCAGTCTGCTCTGAAGTTTTTCTTCCGTCGGAGTCTTTTTGTCCTGTATCGCATCTCTTCCGGAAATCGTATCGAAGTCCGCCCTTGTATGATCCAGGCTTTCTACCGCTTCCTCGGAATCCGATGCTTCATTGACTGCCTGTTCGACACGCGTCATGCCGTCAACCGGCTCCGCATCATACGCATCTTTCTGAGATGTACCGCTCTCTTTCAAAGATGCATCTGCTGCCTGATCAGTCTGCACTTCCTGCGTTGTCTTGCCGGATGGCTTCTCCTCAGAAGTCTCCTGTCCCGCAGTCTTTGTCTTTTGTCCGGACGTTTTCTTTTCAGCCCCGGCCTTTTTTGGGCCCTTAGCGGAAAGGCTGTCATATTTGGCCTGCTGCGATGGTGTCAGAGGACGAATCGACTTCTTTAGTTCAAGTGCCTTTTTGACATACCTTCCGTCCGAAAACCACAGAATCATATCGTCACATTCAGAAGCGCATTTCTCCTCCTGGCCATTTTTCTTATAAAGTTTCGCCAGCTCATAGGCCCATCTTTCCGTATATTCGCTATCCTTATACTCCTGCAGGACTCTGATCTGATCGTCCAGCGGCGCTTTCTGGGCACGCAGAAGCTTATACTTCAGGATATATTTGGAGGAATCATTCGGTGCCAGCTGCTCGAATTCATTTGTAAAGCGCTTTGCGCCGTCAAAGTCCCCCTTGCGAATGCTGAGTTCGGCCAGTCTGTAAAGAATCGTCTTACTGGATGACGACCTCTTATATGCATAGCGCAGAACGGTCATGCTCTCATCATATCGTCTGCACGCCTCGTAAATTTCTCCGATCATGCAGAGTGTACGGGCACTTCTGACATGTCTCCAGTCAACCTCATCGGCAACGGACGCAGCGCCCGCAAAATCTCCCTGCTCAGCCAGAGAGTTAATCTCTTCCAATTTGATTTTGTATTCCGCTTTATCCAACTTTTCTGTACCCCTTATGTATCTGAGTTACCTTTTACGGTAGCGAAAAGCACATTCCCGAGCGTGCTAAGAAAGTTCGGGTCCGCGCATCGCATAATGATCCATAATCAGTGTTTAGTGTACCATACCGGCCGAAACATGTAAAGAAATCGAAATATTCAGACATAGTAGTCGGAAGAGGCAGCGGGGTGTCCGGTTGCAGACCGGACAAAACTATCCCCCGGACGCGAATCAGAAACGATTTTGAGCGCCGG